>JASJDX010000266.1 GCA_030064975.1 Pleurocapsa sp. MO_192.B19 | reverse complement strand
ATAGTTATTAAAAATATAGTCAAATGTTACACCATATTTTTAACTTTGCCAGTAGTTACTCTGGCGGGACAAACTACCATAATGCCCCCTACCCCTCGCCTTACGGTTTCTGGGGATACTTTTCTAGATATTGAATTGAGAAACTTTTAATTTTGTTTGATTTGCTCGTTAATTGAAATGTTTATTTGACCCCTGACTATCAGTAAAACTGTTTAAGCGGTTGTGTCAAGGACTTTCACCTTATCAAAATTAAGTCATCGCATCTAGTTTCATCTATCGAAATTTTACTATATTTGGCTACAAAAGAATATAAATTCATTGAATGTTTATAATACCTAATTCAAGCTTTGCTTGTGCGTTTCCCAGACGTTTAACTGCATTTATGACAGACGTGGCGAAGTAATCTGTGACTATTCGGATAGTAATCTAGCTTGTCTAAAAATATCTTCGGCAAACTTAGGATTATGTTGCATTTTTTTAAATAAAACTGTTAAATCTTGAGGACGACCTTCTACTGCAACACAAATCCCGGCATAAATAATCTCAAAATCTTGGATTTTGTCTTCAATCTGTTTTAGTTTGTCTTGTTTAATTTCAACTATTCGAACGCTGGCATCAGGTTTTTGAGCAAGATCTTCTTGGATAACATTAACTAATGGTGATGCAGGTTGAATATCTGATTGGGTTACCGTTATCGAATTATCTTGGTTTGGGGAATACAGATTTATCTCAGCTGATTCTTTGTGATGTTTGACAATTAACTTAGCTAGAGAATAGGTAATATTTTCTCCCCGACTAGCAAGTTTTAAGGCATGTTGTCTGGCATTTTCAGGAGTTGAAGGAGCAGCTAAAACATAGAGGGCAGAAGTAGCAAAATTGAAATGCGTAAAATTTACGTTTTTAAATTGTTCGCTTACCTGCATGAATTTAGTTGCTGAAGAGATACTCCAATTAAATTCTGTCTTCAGCCAATTTCTAAACTCTCCGTGTTTGAGTTGTTGTTTGACTTCGGCTAGATTTTGTCCAACTTTAAAAATATCTTGTGCTGTTTGGCGAATTAAACCTTTGATCTCAGAGGTTTTTTGTTTAACAGTAATTCGAGTCTGTAGATCGAGAATTTGATAGTCAAAGCCTTGGTATTTAGCTGGATTAGGCATTTGCTTAGAAAATGATTGGGAGTTTGAATCTTTAACTAAATTTTGTAAATTCAAAATGTATACCTCTCAATTAATAAAATGAAAATATCTATTCAACTAAACAATGTCGTTGTTTGAGACTATTTTCTAATCAAAAATTGAGTTAAATAGAATGGTTTAACTATCAAAACAATGTTGCTAGAATGCAGTATATAAAACTTAGAGATTTATCAATAATGATTTGAGCATTTTTTGAGTTACTCTTTGCCCTGCTATAGGTGTAGATAATAGAAACCAGAATACTGAAGATAAACTAACGGCTTCAACGCTAGTTTGTTAATGAAATATGTAGAATATATAAGCTTTTGCCTAGATATTTCGTTTTTCAGTCTCTTCAATAATTTTACTGATAACGGCACAAGTAACTAAAGTTAATTAATTAAATAGCTAAAATAACGTATTCTTTATAAGTTGGCTGAAAAACAAGTATTGTTAATCACAAGATTAAATTTCATGTGTACTTAGTTTAATTATGGCTTTAGGTATTTAGCTTGACTAAATCTACTTGAAGGTAACTATTGATGCTTTTCAGCTAGACACTTTTTCAGAAAAACGTTAAAATACAACATCTAATTTCAATTAAATTGAACTATATTAATACAGTATCAATAATCATCTATTTAAAATGTAGTTTATCTGACATTTTTTACAATTATTGATAATATTACATTGATAATATTACAATTCAATTCAATTGTTAAAAAAATAGTAACTAAAGAGCAGTAGTGTTGTAAATTAAGTTTTTTTAGAAGTATTTTTTACTTACCATCGTAGTATGCAATTGACAGACTTAATCCGCGATCGCGGCGAGTAAAGTCCCCAAATACTGATTGAAATGGTATCGATAGTGTCTTCTAAAATAGGTTTTCCAATAAGAAAAATCGGGAAACAAATAAGATTTGATACATTCGACAGGAAATATCTCTGTAGCTGAGACAATAGAATTAGGTTCAGAATTAAATTCTGCATATTCAATATGGGGATTGTTGTCAAGAAGAGTAATTGCTTTATCAACATCAACATCTTCGAGCTTGATGAGCGATCGCGTGAACGTCTAATATGGATTGAGAACCAATGACTGTTACTTTAATTATTTTGTTGACATCTAACTCAAGAAATATCTTGTTTATTGTGCTCTAAATTACATACCATTAAAGGTAATTTAACGAAGGATTTTTGCTGTGCCATATACGCTGAGGTTTTCTCAGCGCAGGCAGTGCGCTTTTTCTTGCTGCAACCTATGTATTCATCTTTCAAGGTACACAAACACCTCTCTCACTACGGAGGTTCTGAATTTAACTTTGCAGATTTTGGAGTCTGCTACTAACCTACCTTTGACTTTAAGAGTAACGCTCAAAGACATGACTAGCTTCGCTTCCCTGCGAATCTTGCTGCTTCGACGTTCTGTTCCTAACTAATAATATTTTTACACTATTTGTATTTATGAAATTTAAAGCTTTGAACAAGAAAATGTATTGAAATGATGAATCAGTTTTAGGATGCTCTCAGTTTGTCAATATTGATAAGTGCAAACAATACTATCCGGGTAAGCAGGGCGTATCAAAAGCCAAGATGCAAGGTTTTATTAAGATGCGTCTGGAAAACCAATATTGTCCACAAAAGGACATACGCAATACGATACAGAAGCAGTCACAGATTATCTCGTAGCGAAGCTATGCCGTTAGGCTTATCCCGCTTGACGGGACTCCGCCGCTTACCCTTATTATCCCGCCCTGAAGGTACGAATTGGAGTAAAAGCGGTCAGACCCCCCAACAGGTTCAACAGATAGTAATTATTGGGATAATTTATCACCAGCTTCTAAAACAAGCCTAGAGTTGCAAGGCGGTATTTTTTCTGAAGCAGAAGCAACAGAGTTTATTAATCAACACTATGCTAAAGATGAAGTTCAATTAAGGATCTGGGACGATCTCGCCAAGTTAAAGGATTTAACCACACCAGATTTAGAGCATTTTCTTAAATCAATTGTTAATTGTGTGAACTGAATTAATTGATTTAAGTAAGAGATAAGAGATGATTCCCTTTATAATTTAGCTATGTTCTAAGTAGATTCACTTAAAATAAAAGTAAAATATAATTCTTCGATCAATAGCAAAACACTATTTTGCTAGTTGCTGCAAGATGCGAGGCTTTTAGTATCACCTGCGGGCGCACTTTATCAGCCCAAGTCGCACGGGGTTTCATAGCCTTGTGTTACTTATATAGTAACATCGGTTTTATTGGCACATTTTATCAAGTGAAACTACTTACTTAACCTGTATTAAATGTACAATAGTAAGATTAAAGATGGCAGAGATTGAACTTCGTATTGCTACAAAGGAACATTTACCAATTCTTAATCGCCTTTATGCAGACATGGACAACAAACCATTAATGTGTGATGAACAAATAATAGGAATTTGGAATGAAATACAGGAAATTCCTAACTATTTTGTTTACTTGGCTTATCTAAATAATAAAGCGATCGGTACTTTTAGTTTATTGTTAATGCCAACTATGATGCACCGAGATTTTCATAAATCAGCAATTCTTGATTCTGTTACAATTGCAACTGATTATCGAGGTCAAGGTTTTGGTAAAGAAATGATAGAACGAGCGTTAAAAATTAGTGCTAATGCTGGATGTTATAAAGTTACCTTTTCTTCTAATCTTAAACGCAAATCTGCTCATAAGTTCTATGAATCTTTAGGATTTAAAAAGCACGGTTGGAGTTTTAGCTATCAGCTTTGGTAATAAAAAACTCTTTGTTCTAAAATGACATAAAATATACTGTTTGTATTTTACTAGGTAATATTATAAAGCTATTGATACGCTATTTAGATATCTATTAAAAACTCATATCTATTGATAAATAACCTAATAACAATATCATGTATTTCTTTCGATTTAGAAAAGCAAATTGTTTTTCTAGCTAAACTTATGAATGATCGCGCCTCTTTAAACCTAGATGAACTAGCAACCAAACTAAAACAATCATTAGGCATAATTCAAAAACAAGATATTCAAATTGCTAGCCAAATATTAGGATTACAAACTGATAATTCAATTCCAGTTGGTGATGATTGTGCTGCTATCCCTGATGAGGATGGTTATTTACTTCTTGCAGCAGAGGGAATGTGGCATGTGTTAGTTGAAAGCGATCCTTGGTTTGCGGGTTGGTGTGCAGTGATGGTTAACGTGAGCGATATTGCAGCCATGGGAGGAAAGGCGATCGCTGTAGTGGATACAATTTGGACGGAGGATACGGCTAAAGCTAGACCACTTTTAGCAGGAATGAAAGCAGCATCCAAGGCTTACAATGTGCCAATTGTGGGGGGACATACTAACTTTAAAAGTGTCTATAATGCTTTATCCGTGGCTATTTTAGGACGTTCCAAGAAGCTAATTAGTAGTTTTAAAGCGCAGCCTGGAGATTTACTAGTTGCTGCTATAGATTTACAAGGAGAAATGCACCCTAAATTTCCCTTTTGGAATGCTGCGACTAAATCCGATCCTGTTCGATTACAACAGAATTTACAAGTGCTTCCTTATCTAGCAGAAAGTAATTTATGTGCTGCGGGAAAAGATATTAGTATGGGGGGAATTATTGGTACGCTATTGATGCTGATTGAAGCTTCTAATTGTGGTGCAAATTTAAATTTAGATCGCATTTTTTATCCTCTTAGTATACCTTTAGAACTTTGGTTATTATGTTTTCCGAGTTATGGTTTTTTGCTAAGTATTCAGAAAAAAAACATCAATTTAGTTAAAAAATGTTTTAGTCAACAAGATATTAATTTTGCTGTAGTAGGAGAAATTAATAATAGTTCTAAATTGGTATTACAATCTCAAGAAAAAACACATTTATTTTGGGATTGGAAAAAAGATAAGTTCATCTTAAACTGATATTTATTCAGACTCTTTACTCACATTAAATCTCTTGAATTTTCATAGCGTACTTGTTTACCGATGAGATATTTAATAGGAGTTGTAGCAATAAATATAAGCTGGTTAACATCGAATTTACTAATTTAGACTGACGGGGGGACAGGAAGCTTTCAGTCGATCTAGAAACCAAAAACCCCCTAAAGTGGAGCACTAATTCTCTACCCTACAAATGCGTGGCTTTATGAAAGGACGTAGAGTTAACGGTTTGGGTGGTATTGACTTATGCGATATGATTTTACTTCTAATTGGTTTAGGTTTATTGATCTGGTCGATAGGCGATCGCTTTGGTTGGCTACCTGGGTTGACATCTGTATTGGGAATTTGAAGCTAAGGGCGAATCGCATTCGCTCCTATAATTTAACTGTAATTGCCATAAGAATATGCAAACATTACTTTGGTCATTGGTACTTATAGCATCGGTATTGGCAGCCCATTGGGGTTCAGATCAATTAGCCGAACCTTTACAAAAACTACGTCGTCAGTGGGGACTCAGTGAAGCTGCGGGGGCTGCTTTTGTGGCATTTGCCACTGCTAGCCCTGAAATTGGTACTAATACTGCTGCGGCTGTACGAGGGCTTTCTGATATTGGCTTGGGTAATTTACTGGGTAGCAATATTATCTCCGTCCCCGCGATCGTTTTGGTTTCCTATTTGGCTTCTCGTAATGCCAATAAGCAAAATCGAGAACAACATTATCTAGAAGTTAAATTAGAAGCTCTTAACGTACAAGCACTTCCCTACATTATTATTATTATTTTAGCTGCAATACTAACTGTTCCCAAACCCTGGCGAGGTTTACAGCCTATTGACGGCTGGATAATGTTGGCAGCTTATTTTATATATCTTGCGCAAGCAATCTTACGAGAAAGGCAGTCAAGTAAAAAGGTACGTTGGCAAAAAGACGAAATTTTAATTGCTTTGGCTGGGGCATTAGGATTGGCGATCGCTGCTTATTTTATCGTCACCGCTACCGAAAATCTTGTATCTCTGCTTGGTATTTCGCAAATCATTGGCGGTTTGTTTATCACTTCCACTTTGAGTATCGCCCCAGAAGTTTTTGCTACCTGGAATGTCGCTAAAAGCGGACAAGTTACCGCAGCAACTACCAGCGTCATTGCCGATAATACTGCCACAATGACTTTGGCTTTGTTTCCTCTAGCATTAGTTAGTCTACAGATTAAAGATATTCGTTTGTTTACAGTCAATTTGATTTTTGTTGCTTTACTAGCAATCTTTTATGCAGCTTTTATCCGTTGGGGCAAACAAAAAAATAGTTTTGAATTGTGGGAGGTGCTAATTTTAATAACTATTTACTTAATATACTTGGTACTTATGATCTTTGTAATTCTTTAAAATCGGTGCAGCTACTAAAAATTCTCAATCTAACTTTCATATAATAGCAACCTCTCAGAGAGCATTTGTAAACAAAAAATTAAACTGCATATGTATTATGTATTAGGACTTGGAGGCTTGGGGGAATAGAGACTTGGGGGGTCTAATTTACGCACTTCCCTAATCTCCTACATCCTTACCTCCCTAATTACCTATTTTTTGGGTTGTTAAGATTACTCTATCCCTCTTTCAAGAAACACGAGCCAAAACCCTTGTAAAATCGATCTTTTTGATTTTGAGTGTTTCTTTCATTCATCACGGGTAGCGATCGCCGGTCGGTTGCTCCTAAGAAACTCAACTTTTTAAGTTCATACGAACCAATAATCTGGCGAGTTTCTTTGATTCATTATTGGCGATTGCGCTCCGCGCACTCCTCTAAGCTGATCGCTAATGAAACGCTTCTGTTGTCGAACACGACTTGGAAGGTTAGCATTTTTATGCCCCACTAAAACAACGTGATTTCGTCAAAACAGTATTTATGTTCGCTCCGCAAAATCCTTATTATGCAAGGATTTCAGAGAAACCTTCCAAGTCGTGTGTCGAACCCGAAGGGCTACTTACGAGCTAATAGTTTTTGTATCCTAACCTAATCTTGTACGGAGTCACGTAGTAATAAGTTTCCCATTTATGCATATTAATTGAGGGATATAATTTTTGCTGGTCAAAGCATGGGGTTATTTAATCCTTGTTCAAATTAACCTGAAATAGGTAAGTTATTTGTGCGCGACTCCTACGGCTATAAATGCGTGACAGCTTAAACTTTGACCGCTGACCCATATAAATTGGATTTAGGATGAGAGATTTATACCCGCCAATTGAACCTTATAATCAAGGAAAACTCAAAGTTTCTGAGCTACATACTATTCATTACGAAGAGTCTGGCAACCCGCAGGGAAAACCAGTAATATTTTTACATGGTGGTCCGGGTGGTGGGATTACCCCCATGTATCGGCAATATTTCAATCCTCAACAATGGCGTATTGTTATTTTTGCTCAGCGAGGTTGCGGTCAAAGTACTCCCTATGCTGAGTTGAGGGAAAATACTACCTGGGATTTGGTCAGCGATATTGAAAAACTACGGAAGCACCTAAATATTGAACGGTGGGTGGTTTTTGGTGGTAGCTGGGGTAGTACTCTGGCTCTAGCCTATAGTCAGACTCATCCAGATAGCTGCAAAGGTCTAATTCTGCGAGGAATATTTATGTTACGTCCTTCAGAAATTCGTTGGTTTTATCAAGAAGGCGCAAGCAATATTTATCCTGATGCTTGGCAGGAATATCTCAAACCAATTCCTCCCGAAGAACGAAATGATTTACTCTCAGCTTTTTACCAAAGATTGATCGGTGAAGATAGCCAGGTACGCCTAGAAGCCGCTCGTGCTTGGTCAGTGTGGGAAGCCAGCACCAGTAAATTAATTCCTTCATCTCTCAGCAAAGAACGTTTTGGGATGGCAGAATTTGCTGAGGCTTTTGCTAGAATTGAATGTCATTATTTTGTTAATAAAGGGTTTTTTAGTACCGAGAATCAATTATTAGAGAATATCGAGCGCATTCGTCATTTACCAGGAGTAATTGTCCAAGGCAGATATGATGTCGTCTGTCCCATGATTACCGCTTGGGAGTTACATCAAGCTTGGCCCGAAGCAGAGTTTATTGTCATTCCCGATGCAGGGCATTCCGTATCTGAACCAGGTATCAAAGACGCTTTAATTCAGGCAAGCGATCGCTTTACTGAGTTATAACTAAGATAAATAGGCTATCTATTTTTATCTATTTTAAATATAAATGTTTGCTCTAACTAAAAACACCTCTCGCCAGAGAGAAATTGCTGAAGTAGTATTTCGTAACGGTTGGGATTATGCGCGGGGGTTGTTGACTGGGAATAAAGCTGATGAACCTCGTCTTCCTTCTCCAGAAGTTTTACGCAACATCTTAATTGAATTAGGGCCAGTATACGTCAAGCTTGGTCAACTGCTTTCGACTCGCCCCGATATTTTGCCAGGACGTTATGTAGACACCCTGACAGATCTCCAGGCAAAGGTCCCCCCAGTCCCCTGGGAACAGGTAGAAACTTTAATTATACAAGAGCTATCTCAACCCCTAGAAACAATTTTTAGTGATATTGACCGCAATGCCGTCGCTGCAGGCTCTATTGGTCAGGTGTATCGCGCCATTTTGATCAATGGACAAAAAGTAGCTCTTAAAGTGCAACGTCCTGGGATTGAAGTTGTAGTTGCTCAAGATATTTCTTTAATTAAAAGCCTGGCGGAATTAGTTACCTTTACCGAATTTGGCAAAAACTTCGATATCGTAGGTTTAGCAGAAGAATTTAGTAATGCTCTAGAAGCTGAATTAGACTTCACCACAGAAGCTGAATACACCGAACAGTTGCGCCGCAATCTTACAGGCAGTAAGTGGTTTGATTCTCAACAATTGGTAATTCCCCAAGTATATGACAATCTGACCACCACCAAACTATTAACCATTGAGTGGTTAGAAGGAGTACCAATTCTGGAGGCACAATTACCCCAAGTAAGAGAAGATCGAGACGAAGCTACTCAGCGTGCTGAAATTACAACTCTTTTATTTCGGGCTTTTTTAAAACAGGTATATGTAGATGGTTTTTTCCATGCTGATCCTCACCCAGGAAATATTTTTTATCTTCAGGATGGTCGCGTGGCACTGCTCGACTGTGGCATGATTGGTCGCTTAGACCCCCGCACCCAACAAATTTTAACCGAAATGCTGCTAGCTATTGTCGATCTTGATGGCCGTCGCTGTAGTCAGTTAACCCTGGAATTAGCTGAGGGTGGTCAACAAGTTAACTTGAGTCGTTTAACTAATGATTATGATCGTATGTTGCGTAAATATTACAACAGCAGCATTTCTCAGATTAACTTCAGCGAAGTTATTTATGAAGTATTACAAGTGTCTCGCAATAATAAAATTCGCCTTCCTAGCAATATGGGATTGTACGCTAAAACCCTAGCTAATTTAGAAGGGGTAGCGAGGGGATTCTATCCTCAGATTAATCTGTTAGATCAAATTAGACCCCTAATGGCAGATTTGTTCCGTCGTCAATTACTAGGGGAAAGACCTGTAGAAACAATGTTGCGGATTGGTTTAGACTTTAAAAGTCTATCATTGCGATCGCCTCGTTTAATAGAGTTATTGTTAGATCGCATTACTTCGGAAACTCTCAGGTGGAACATTAACATCCCCAAGCTAGATAATTTGGCCTTAAGTCTTGAAGATTCAGCCAACCGCCTCTCATTTAGTATTTTAGTTGGCTCTTTAATTATGGGAGCAGCAATTATCTCTACTGGTTCGGCTACTACTCAAGTTTCTATTCTGAGTAATGTTCTTTTTGCTGTAGCTAGCTTGCTAGGAATATGGTTGATTGTCAGTATTTTACGCTCAGGAAAACTAAAATAACTTCAGTATTAAGTGATTTCCAGCAATCATTATACCCACAAGGAAGCAATAGTATTCTGAATTTGACGTATGCAAGTAGGTATGGTCTTTCTGGGAAATCACCTTATTTAATACGATTTAATACGCCTATTGTGAATTAGGTCGCAATCCCGAATGACTACTCAACAAGATTTTTGAACCCACATTCATCAGCCCCTTGTATGTAATAAAAAAGATTACGCTATTTTTTGGGCTTTGGCGATCGCTATCACCAATTCGGCGATTGCCTTTGGCACTGGCGAAGCCAATCGCCAATTCAGCTTTTTCCTTTTTTGGCGATCATAAATTGAGCAGGAATTATTTTTTGGCGATCGCAAAATAAAATTTCTCCTTATTGGCGATTGCCTTTGGCACTGGCGAAGCCAATCGCCAATTAGGAATAATCACCTATTAGCGCTCGCCAATACCGTCGTTTTAGTAACACAAAAAAACTACATTTGTGCGGCTGATGGATGTGGGTTATAGAATTCTTGACCGAGGCAAAAGCCCCAAAAGGCAGGACTGAAATTATTCCTGCCCATGTCAGTCACTCATCAGCTATAGTGAAAAACCCCAAGTGTAGTGTCAATTTTGGAAGTGTAGTGTCAATTTTGGTTTTGAGACAAAGTAATAAAAACTTTTCACGAGGTAAGTTTTATCATGCATAAATTTTTTGAACATGACATATTCATTTGATAACACAATATGACATCAATACTCAAATTCAAAAGTATAAATCATGAAAAACTTACCCTTGGAAAAACAGTTAGCACATCGTTGTTTTTGCGATGCAATTCAAAATATTGAAGATATTAATGAATTGAAAAATCAAATAGGTAAGCTGCATCTACTTTATTTACAACAACAAGTAGTTTTTGCTCAGATAGCAAAAGGCTGTATGTTGTAAATTCATCAATTGATATTTTGTTAATGTTAACTGCAATTAAATTAAATAAAACTCCTCAAGGTGGACAGTCAGCAATTGATTGTCCATTTTTGATTTTGGCTTTTTCTTCAAAAGAATAGATTGATAATTATAAATTATCAATCTATGGCGATCGCCGTACCAGTTAAGATCAAACTACAGCCTAAAATCATTGACATAGTTATCGGCTCATTCAGTACTATTGCCCCCCAAAACATGGCAAATAAGGGAATAAGATAAGCAACGGTTAAAGCTTTACCAGCACCAATATTACTAATCAAGCGAAAATAAAGAATGTAGGCAAAAGCGGTAGAAAATAGAGCCAAAGCCAAAACTACTGAAATTACTTTTGATGAGGGAAAAGCTGTTGGCAGGAAAAAAGGTGTTATGGGTAACAAAACTACTGCTGCGCTTAATTGACTTCCTGTAGCAATTGCTATGGGTGAGACTCCAGATAATTTTTGTTTAGTATAGGGAGCAGCAACAGCATACATCAAAGCTGCTAGTAGTCCAGCAATTGTTGACCATACAAAAGACTGGGTAACAGGCATATTTGTCCAACCGACAAGTATAGTTACGCCAGCAAAACCTACAATTAATCCGAGAAATTGGCTCAAAGTCAACTTCTCCCGCAACCATAAAAAAGCAATAATCGTACCGAAAAGAGGCGCTGTAGCGTTGAGAATAGCTGTAAATCCCGCAGGTAAATATAATGAAGCAAAAGCAAATAATAAAAAAGGAATTGCTGAGTTAATAAAACCAACGACAAATAGAGGCATGAGCTGTCTACGAATTTCCACAAGCAGATTTAATCGAATTGACAACAATAGCAAAGCTAAACCTGCCAACAAAACTCGCAATTCAATCAGTAAAACTGGACCAAGAACAGGTGCAGCAATCCTCACGAAGAGAAAAGAAGCACCCCAAACCGCAGCTAATAACAATAATTCTAGTAGATTAAATATACCCATAAATCGTTTAATGTTTATGTTTGTTTAATTTCAAGCTATTAGCTGCAATTACCTTTTTTAGTTTCTCCCTCAATAAGTTTTTGTTTGCGCTCAATCCCCCAACGGTAGCCACCAAGACTGCCATCACTACGAACAACACGATGACAAGGAATAATCAGAGCGATGGGATTAGCCCCACAAGCATTACCTATAGCTCTAGTAGCTTGTGGTTTACCAAGATCTCTAGCGATTTCTCTATAGGTTCGAGTTTCTCCATAAGGGATATTTTGTAAAGCTTGCCAAACTTGCTGTTGAAATACGGTACCACGAATATCTAAAGGCAAATCAGGATCGGATTCTTTACCTGCAATAAAATTGAGAATTTTCTCGATCCAATCCTTATGAGTCTGATCGTCCCGAATAATTGTTGCTTGCTTAAACTCTTCAGTTAGAGTTTTGACTAATTCTTCTGGGCGATCGCCTAACTTAATAGCACAGATGCCTTTATCAGTAGTAGCTACGAGTAAATATCCTAAATTACAAGAAATGATCGTATAGATAATTTTGGTTTTGTTGCCATGTTGCTGATAAATTTTAGGAGTCATGCCCAACTTGGACGATATTTTTTCGTATAAACTGCTACTAGAGTTATATCCCGCTTGATAAATGGCTTTAGTTATATTTTCTTCCTGCTTAAGTTGTAGTTTAAATCTAGCAAGACGAGACACTTCAGCATATTGTCTAGGAGTTATACCAACAATACGTTTAAACGTGCGCTGAAGATAAGAGGGACTGAGATTAAACCAAGTAGCTAATTGAGTTAAGGTGGGCTGATCTTCTATTTGGCTATCAATTTTTCTACATATTTGCCCGACTAATTCTAAGTTCGGTTGCTTTGGTGAATCTCGATTGGGAAAACAACGCTTGCAGGGACGAAAGCCTGCTTTTTGAGCTGCCGTATAGGTATTAAAAAATCGAACATTAGTTCTTTTCGGCTTGCGAGAGGGACAAGAAGGAAGACAATAAATTTTAGTTGAGATTACTGCATATACAATTACACCATCTAACTCGCGATCGCGGTTTAACACTGCTTCCCAGTATTCATCTGTCAACATTTAACAATTAGTTATTAGTTATTAGTTATTAGTTGTTGGTTTTCTGGGTTCAAATCTACTAAGTAATTGAGCTAAAGACTAAAGACTAAAGACTAAAGACTAAAAACTTTTTTAATTAGATTTGAATAGAAACATCTGCTTACAGAGGATAGTTGAAAAAATGAGCTTGATTCTATCGGATTTTTGTTGTCAAATTGAGTTACTAGTTACTGATATTCTAGATTTACTTAACTAACTTTAAAAACCGCTATATGAATAATTATTTTGCTACTGTATCTCGCGGTTTAGAAGAAGTTGCTGCCCAAGAATTAGAAGCTTTGGGAGCGAAAAATGTTCGCCCAGACTTTACAGGGGTTCATTTTCAAGGAGACAAGGAATTACTCTACCGTGCTAATCTTTGGACAAGGACGACTTTCCGTATATTGATGCCCATTGCCAGGGTAAAAAGTTTTACTGGGGATGAACTTTATCGCAACGTGCAAAAGCTTGATTGGGATGAATATCTTGACCCTGATATGACTCTTGCTGTTACCTGCACTGGTAAGAATAAGCATCTTAACCATACACACTTTACAGCTTTACAAATAAAAAATGCGATCGTTGATTGGCAAAAAAGTAAGCTGGGAATACGCTCCAGTGTAGATACAGAAAACCCCGATCTAATTATCAATGCTCATATCGATCAAAAACACTGTATCTTGAGTTTAGATAGCTCAGGCTCTAGTTTACATCGCCGAGGATATCGCCCCGCAATGGGTGCTGCACCGATGAAAGAGACTTTAGCTGCCGCTTTATTAGAAATGGCAGAATGGACACCAGATTTAGCTTTTCTCGATCCGATGTGTGGTAGTGGCACATTACCCATCGAAGCAGCATTAAAAGCTCTTAATATTGCTCCTGGACTATATCGGGATTTTACTTTTCAAACTTGGTTAGATTACGATCGCGACTTGTGGCAAAGTTTACTCCAAGAGGCTAGCGATCGCCAAAAAACTCATATTTCTGTTCCCATAATTGGTAGCGATCGCAATTTGAAGGTGATTCGACAAGCCTTTGTTAACGCGGAAAGTTCAGGGCTAGAAGACTATGTAAAATTTGCCCGTCAGGAAGTCTCTACCATTGAAGCCCCAGCAGATCGGGGGATATTAATCTGCAATCCTCCCTACGGTGTCAGATTGGGCAACGAAGCCGAATTAGGGGAACTATACAAACTTTTGGGAGATATTTTTAAACAGAGATTTAAAGGCTGGACAGCATATATACTCACAGGTAGCATGAAGCTATCTAAACAAGTAGGGCTAAGGACTTCTAAACGGATTAAGCTCTACAATGGCGCAATTCCTTGTACCCTCTTAAAATATGAAATGTACTAGTAGAGCGTCAAGATTGATTTGAGGGATAAATATTGGCAGATCTCCCCCTGGCGATTGTAGGGCTGTTTCATTCTCATAAAAGATCAATGGGGAAATGGGGTGATAGGGAAATGGGGTGATTTATGAGCAAATACTCTATATTTTGAGATAATTTATCGATTAATACTTGTT
>JASJDX010000265.1 GCA_030064975.1 Pleurocapsa sp. MO_192.B19 | reverse complement strand
CCTGGTTATGACCATATCACTAGTGCGATCGGTGCGGCAATGGCTGGTTGGTATGGGACAGCAATGCTTTGCTATGTTACACCCAAAGAACATTTAGGCTTACCCAATGCCGAAGATGTGCGTAATGGCTTAATTGCCTATAAAATTGCGGCTCATGCAGCAGATATTGCCCGTCATCGTCATGGTGCTAGAGATCGGGATGATGAGCTTTCTAAAGCACGCTACAACTTTGATTGGGAAAAACAGTTTGAATTATCTCTCGATCCTGAACGGGCTAAGGAATATCATGATGAAACTTTACCCGCAGATATTTATAAAACTGCCGAATTCTGTTCTATGTGTGGCCCTAAATTCTGCCCCATGCAAACCAAAGTTGATGCTGATGCCTTGACCGAGTTGGAAAAATTCTTAGCCAAAGAAGACGAGAAAAAAACTGTAGCTCAAAGTTAATCACTGAACAATTGACAATTGATAATGGACAATTTCTAATTAATAAAACTACTGGGAGTAAGTCCATTAGAGCTTACTCCTTTTTTAGAGATTCGCCCTAACGTGCGATCGCTTTTAATCTCTACTACTAAATCTACTAAATCAAAATTACTAATCAACGGTTTGATAAACAACTCTGGATGAAGAGACTGCCAAAAATAGTCAACAAAGCGATCGATTTCTGCATCACTCATACCAGTTTTTCCTGCGGCGATCATTTTATGTTCTGCTTCTTTGCGCCACTGTTTACTGAGACGATAATCTACAGGATATAAAACAATGAGGCGATCTAGTTTTGACCACAGGGGAAGATAAGCTTGTAAACGCCGATTATTGTCTAAGGCAAATTGTCTATCTTCTGGGGTGATAATTGGCGCAGGAGGATTTTCAAAGCAATCTTCTGCTACAGGTTGCACTCCGACAAACCAGCCTTCAAATAACAAAATATCTGGCTTAGTTATGGCTTCTGGATTAGTGCGATCGCCAGAACCATTAAATGCTGATTTATCAAAACGAGGTATTAAAATCGATGCAGCAGAATCACTTTTTAGACACTGTTCAATTACCTGTAAACCTAAGTTTAGATCATGAGTACCAGGAGGGCCCCGCCAGACTAAACGAGGATCTTGCTGCTGTAACTTTTTTCTTTCGGCATAAGTTAGATATAAATCATCTAGAGAAAGATTGGCAACAGAATAACCCAAAGCATTAAGAATTAACTTTAAAATAATGCTTAAGGTACTTTTTCCTGTGCCTTGACTCCCCAAAACACCTTGGATTAAAGTTCTGTCTAACTTTTGTCTAGCTATTGCCAACTCTAATGCCACAGGTAGCCACAATCTCTCCAAATCAGTCAAGATTCTCTGGTCATCTTTCAATCCCAGACTTTGACACAGGGCGACCACATCAGAAGATATACTTTGAAAAACTGGCGACTCTACTCCATCTGATATCAATCCTTCTAATCTTTTAGCGTATATTTCCTCATGCTTCATCCATAATCCCTCATCTTTTAAAAGTCTCTCATGGTTCATTCTTTCCCATCACGAACCCAATTTAAAGGCTTCTAAATACAAACTATAAGTTAGACCAATTTTAAATAAATTCAACACATCAACAGTAAGGGAACGCCTAACAGGTAACAAGTCTATTTGCTGACGAGTGCGACGACTATAAACAAATCTGCTAGTAAATTCGGTCAAAATAAACACAATAGCGGCCGCAGGAACATCCCAGACAGCATCTTGTCCCACAGTTGTAACAATTGCCGAACCCATAAAAAATCCGAGAAGAATACTAATCAAACTAAGAGCAAGACGCCTCCAAGGATTGCTAAAGAGCAATTCTAGGCGTGCGCCTGCAATATCAACCAGAGTGTTAAGACGAGTACGTTGCATTGTCAATGCAGAATATAACTAAATTATTTATCAATACGGCTTAAAATCCAGAGAGAAGTTACTAAGCCAGCAAAATGGGCAGCAATAATGTTGATGCAAGCTTGAACAATAAATAAATCTAAGGAATTGACAAATTCTTTATCTTTACCTGCCAAAACTTCCCCCTGACCAAATGCCAAAATTTTCGAGAGAACCAAACCAGCGATCGCTTGTGCCCCTAAAATAGTTAAAAATGTTCCCACTAAACTAGTAATTAAACCAATTTGGACTATTTTAATCGTAGTAGATTTTTTCGGGGGGGCAATGCCAGGTGTCGCAAATTTAGCTGCCATTTTGCCGTGTCTAAAGGCAATACAAACACCCACAATGAGGCAAATTAGCCCACAAACAGCACAAAAAAGACTAAAACCTGTTGCTGCATTGTTTCTTTCTGTTTTACTTGTGATAGCTAAGAGTAGTGTAACTGTCGAAACTACTCCTAAAACTACTTGAATCCAAAAGCCACTGAACCCACCCCATTTAAGGGCATTGGATACACGACGCATCCGCGCAGATTTGGAAAGCGGAGGATTAGAAGTAGAATTAGCATCATTAGAAAAAGGAGTGATCTCTGATTCTTTAGTCATGATTAAGTTTCCGTAGATAAATTATGCAGAAGAAGTATAAAAATGTATATTTCCTAAGTTGCAATCTCGCGCAAGGCAGTGGGTGAATCCCAGTCCCCTAACATACCTGGGTGAGTAATCGCTATTTTAACTAATAGTTAGTCATCTAATTATTTGAGGTAATTATTTGAGGTTCTATATCAATAAATAATAAACTAGATAAAAGAGAGAGTTGGCGAGGTAGTTGCAAATTTGTTCATCGAGACAAATTTGAGGAAAGTCTGGACTCCCGAAAGACCATACTTGCTGGATAATTCCCAGTGCGAGCGATCGCGAGGATAGTGCCACAGAAAAATACCGCCAATTAAAGTAAGGGCTTTTCGCGAAAAGCTCTTAGTATTGGTAAGGGTGCAAAGGTGCGGTAAGAGCGCACCAGCAGTATCGAGAGGTACTGGCTCGGTAAACCCCGGTTGGGAGCAAGGTCGAAGGGATTACGGTTGGTCTTTTACCGATCCCGATTATGGAGAACCGCAAGAGATGTTTGGTAACAAACATCCTAGATAGATAACTACCCTCGACGGTAGGTTGTGTAACGTAGTACACTACACAATCTGTAGTTTGAGAACAGAATCCAGCTTACGCTCTAGCTCTCTCTAACCTAATCTTGTCCCTATCTCAATGTTTGAAAATCCCAGACGGCAAAAACAACTCCATAAATTTGTTCAAAAACTTGGTTTACCAAGCACTACGCCAGTTGATTGGTCGTTGCTAAATTTGGCATTAACTCACCCAAGTATTTCCCATACTGATAATTATGAACAATTAGAGTTTGTTGGGGATTCAGTCGTCAGGTTAATAGCCGCAGAATTACTACTAGAAACTTATCCTCAAGAACCAGTGGGAGAATTTGCTGCTATTCGCTCGATCTTAGTTAGCGATCGCGTTTTGGCAGAGCTAGCCGAAACCTATGGAATTGAACCATATTTACTTATTGGTACTAATGCCACAGGCAATCCTGTAGGTAGGCAATCTTGGTTAGCAGATGCTTTTGAGGCAGTATTGGGTGCGTTATACCTCAGCACTCATAATATGGATTTGATTCGTCCTTGGTTAGATCGGGCACTAAAAATCAAAGCGGCAGAAGTTCGTAGGGATCCTGCACGCTTAAATTATAAAGATGCCCTACAAGAATGGACTCAAAGAAAATACAAAATTTTGCCAGAATATCGAGTTAAAGAAAACAAACTATTTAAATCTTCAGTCAATCGTACTAACTTGTCGGTTCAAACAGAACGGTTTCTTGCTGAAGTCTGGCTCAAAGATCGCTGCTTAGGCAAAGGTTATGGTCGTTCTAAAAAAGCCTCCGAACAAGCTGCCGCTAAAGAAGCTTTTTTGACTATACGTGATGTTTAACTAGAGGAACGTATCATCAGAAATTTAGGGGCGGGTTTTCCGACTTTGCTCCGATAAGATGAAATAGTACTATGAGATCATAAAATATGAGAATTTAATAATCTGCTAAGAATCAGATAGCCCAAGAGCGACTAAAAGCGATGATGAAAAATGATGAACTAAGTTTAATAGAAGCTGAACTCAGCAGTCCTCTGGATAAGATTGATTCGGCAGAGTCGGCATCAGAAATACCACCCCCAGATCCCGAAAGGATGCTGGAGTTACTCGAATCAAAAGAAGCTTCAGAGAGAATGCTGGCAGCAAGGGCTTTTTGTGAACTCAAAGATCAACGATCCATACCATTATTAATCAAATTACTTGATGATGTTTGTCCTCTTGTTAGAGTCAGTACCACCTATGCTTTAGGGCGTAACACTGATGCCACCACCGTCGAGCCACTAATAGAGTTGTTGGCCAGAGATTTTAATGGCTATGTGCGTAAGGGAATAGTTTGGGCATTAGGTAATAGTAAAGATCGTCGCGCTCTCAGGCCGCTAATTCACGCCCTCAAAACTGATATTTCGGCGGTAAGACTTTGGGCCGCTAGTGCTTTAGCTCAAATTGCAACCTTAGATTACGAAGATATAATTGCGGCTATTCCTCCTTTAATTCAAGGTTTAAGAAGAGACTCCACCGCAGCAGTGCGAAGTAACTGTGCTTGGACAATTGGGCAATTATGCCGTGAGCTACCTTCTAACGTGGTTTATGCTACGGCGATCGATGCTTTGATTGAGTCTTTAGTAGAAGATGATGATTTTGGGGTTAAGGATGATGCTAGAAGTGCTATCCTCAAAGTTGGTGATCCTCACGGTTTACAGATGATCGAAGAATTAGAGTTTGAAGGATTAATTTAACCGCAAAAATATTACATGACCAAACCCCTGATTATCGGCGTAAGTGGAGCTTCGGGACTAATTTATGCTGTGCGTGCTTTGAAATATTTATTAGCTGCTGATTATGCGATCGAGCTAGTAGCCTCTCGCGCTAGCTATATGGTTTGGCAAGCAGAAGAAAACATTCGGATGCCTGCTGAACCAGAGCAACAAGAGTTATTTTGGCGAGAAAAAGCTGGTGTAAGCTTAAGAGGTAAACTTAATTGTCATCGTTGGGGTGATGTGGGAGATAACATCGCCAGTGGTTCTTTCCGTACTTTAGGGATGGTAATTATTCCCTGTAGTATGAGTACGGTAGCTAAAATTGCGACAGGCTTAAGTTCGGATCTATTAGAAAGAGCAGCAGATGTGCAAATTAAGGAAGGCAAACCTTTGGTAGTTGTTCCTAGAGAAACTCCGTTTAGTTTAATCCATTTACGTAATCTGACTGCTTTAGCCGAAACGGGAGTTAAAATTGTTCCCGCAATTCCCGCTTGGTATCATCGTCCACAAACAATCGAAGATCTGGTAGATTTTGTGGTTGCCCGCACTTTAGATACCCTGGATATTGATTGTATTCCTTTAGAGCGTTGGCAAGGAAATTAAAATTGCCTCGAAAATTATTAAATGATTTGCTCTGATTCTTTCAGTATATGTCAATTGTCAAAAATAAAGCGACATTTTTACAGAAAGATATAGAAAATTTTTCGTTTAATGTAGATAATGGTAATTATCTTCGATCAAAATATCGCAGCATTCAAAAGTGACAAAAGAGCGATCGTTAAGAAAGATAAGGCGTAAGAAAAATTGTTGTCATCCACAATCTACAATTACCATAAATAAACTACATTTTGCGTTTCGTCATATCATCCTAAAAACGTTAGCCAGATTGATGAAGCAACATATCAGATTAAAGTTAAGACAAGTTGTTTCTACTGCTAGATTTCCTCATTGGCAAAATATATTAAAAAATAAGGAGATCGCTAAAACTCATCTACATCCAGAAATAGACAATATTTTTGCTAAATACCAAATGCCGATTTGGGTAACGCAAGAATATTGTCCGAGCGGTCGAAATTGGGATTATACCGAGTTAGTGACTGGTCTCAATCGCATATATCGTCTTATTTGCCAAAGCAATCGGAAAATTCCGCCTGAATTAATTCGAGAACTTGCTAATATTTCGATCGTAGAAGAAGTGCAACTTGGAGCAATCGGTCTAGCAGATTTGCCAGAACTATTACCAAGTCAGATGAGTATAACTACCGATCGCCGTTCTCGCGATGCAATCTATTTGGACGAGGCACACCATTTATTTACCAAAGGTCATCCTGAAATTACAGTGGCGGTTTTAGATACTGGAGTTAACTTAAACCATCCTGAATATAAACATACTCTGCGACCTGGATATGATTTTGTCAATATTATTAATGGTGCTAGTAAGTTCGTAGGAGATTTTCTAGGCTATGACGACGATCCAGATGATGAAGTGGGGCATGGAACTCATGTAACTGGAATCATTGCAGCCAAAGGGATAAATATGCCTGTGGGAGTTGTGCCCCAATGCCAAATTTTACCCGTGCGCGTTTTGGGGGCAATGAAGCGAGGAAGTAAGCGAGTAGGAGCGGGTTTGGTAGATAACATCAACTCTGGAATTAAATGGGCGATCGATCGCGGGGCTGATGTGATCAATATGAGTTTGGGAATTCAGCATACTGGAGGCGGATTGCCACATCAAGAGGTGGTAGACTATGCCCAACGCAAGGGAGTAACTATCGTTGCTGCATCGGGCAATGACGGAACGGAGCAACTCTACTATCCTGGCGCACTCCCCTATGTAATTGCTGTAGGTGCGGTGGATGAGACAGGTAAAATGGCACACTTTTCTACCTACGGAGAACAAGTAGACTTGGTAGCACCAGGAACAAATATTTACAGCACATATTTAAACAACGATTATGCTTTTTCTACTGGAACTTCCCATGCTTCTCCATTTGTAGCGGGGTCAGTGGCAATGTTGAAATCTTATGCCTTACAAAAACGAGGTGAAAGTTTATCAGATAGTCAGGTGAAATATTTGCTTAAGCATACGGCAGATCGCATTGATAGTCGGTTTAAGCATCGGAAAGCTGGATTTGGTAAGTTAAACGTGATCGATGCGTTGCGGTTATTGGAGTACAAAATCACTTAGGAGAATTATGGGATTATATCGTGTAAAAAATCAGTGGGGTGGCTCTTCTGCACCCTGGCGACAAGGTGGTCAATGGACAATCGGTAACCGCCCGAAGCAGGATGTTATTGCTCTTAATATTAAATCTAATGATGGGGGCAAAACTTTAAAAGGAACAATGACTTACAAAGGAGAAGGTCCTATTGGATTTTTAGCTACTAAAGAAAGTAAGGGAATAGATGGGGTTTTTAACCAAGATTTACAGCTTCGCATCAAGCAATTAGAAACCGATTTAAAAACTCAGCAAGAGAAATATGAAAAACTAATCGACCAGCAAAAAAAAGCCTATGAGGAATCAATCGAAAATCTCAAAAACGTTACTGAATCTGAAACCAAAGCTACTATTATTGAAGCTATAGAAGCGGCTAAAAAACAAGCAAAACAAGCTGAAGCAGATATCTTAATCGCTAGACAAAAACAGAGACGTGCTGAAATTTTGTCAATACTTACCTCTAAAATTTTAGATATTAATGAATCAGAAGATCGTACAGAAGTTCTCCAAGAAGAGATAGCTCTATTAGCCGTAGAAGCAAGAAAAATTACTTTGAAAGCGGTGAAATCGCCACCAGATTCGGCAATGGCGATTACTGCTCACAACTCTGCTCAACAGGTTATTGAATTAGCAGCTACAGCAGAGCAACACCTTGCTAATCTCAAGGAGCAACAAGCAAGTGCCAAAGCAACTTTAGAAGAACAAAAGAATAACTTAGAAAGATTAAATGTAGAGAATAATCAAGAAGAACAAAAACCCTCAGAGGTAATTGACACAGCAGAAATGACGTTAAAACAGCTCGAAGCAGAAGGAGGAAGTTTAGCTGCAAGTTATGAGCATACTATGGCTGCGATCGCATCTAAAGAAAAAGCAGAGCTAGCTTTATTATTAGCTGTTCAACAAGCTCAATTAGCGTCTGAAGCTTACGATAATTGGGCAACTATAGAAGGTATGTTTGGGTTTTCTGAGCCTGACGAAAATTCTGATAATAATCTGATTCAAGAACCCGATAATTTTCCTGATACATTTCCAGATTACGATAACTGGCAAGTTATTGGCGATATGTTTGGCATCTCAGATAATCCAGTGAATCCAGAGGCAACTCAAACAGAATCTTCCGCAGCTAAATCAAGCAATTAATTTGTATCAAAGCAAATTTACTACCAACACAACATGTAAATTGAGAAAATTAAGGTATTAGACTTATGACTGTAGCAGGAAATTCCTCATCTTCGATTCTGGCTATCGATGCAATACTCAAGATTAATGGATTGAGAGCAAGTCTCGATCCTCTTGCGATTGAGGCTTTGGCATCAACTTCTAAGTATTTTAAAGAACGATATTATGATGCGAAAACTAGAATTAGTGAAGAAGGAATAACAGGACAGATCGAAACCCTTTCCGATCGCCTTAATAGCAGTAATCTAGATGATACAAAACGAGTGCTGCTATCCAATAAAAACATTTATGCAGCTTTAATCCAAAAAATTTTACAGGAAGAAATAGTCAGAGCAACTGATTTAGAAGGACTTTATAATGCTGTCCTACGCTATGCAGATCGGGAACCAAGAAAATATTTTCTGGCTCGACTATTGACCTTAGTGCTTAATGGTAAACGGATTCAGATTAAAACGGCAAAGAAACAATGGCAAAAACTCGCTGATTTAACTTTAGAGCAAGGGATTCCCATCCGTATGGGACAGGTAGAACCTGCCGTCGTTAATTTTCTCAGCGTCATCTATAAGGAAGGGGATATTCCCTATTACCTAGATAAGTATATTGAAAAAGATGAAATAGATCCCCACAATTTTACTCCTGAGATTAGGCAGTCAATGATAGATTACTTAGTCAATCTCGGTTTAAAAATCAAATCTGAAGCAGAATTTGACAGTGGTACCTATGATGAGTACTTTGCGTTAGCTTATAGTGAAGCATTAAAGCGTAGTACCATTACCGACGATCCCATAGATATTGCTCGTACCAAGGGAGGCAAAGTTGACTGGGATTTTTCCGTCGATGTCTTTGACTCTACTGAAGAACAAGGAGTCATACCAGCGAATATCAAGGCGGCTGGCGCGCTCGATTACATTTACTATATCGGCGAAGCAATGCGTGTCTTCGATGTTGCCAATGCTCTAGTTTTACGATGGGCAAGTGGTACTCTGGATATTCCCGAAGGGGCTGTAGCATCGGCATTGTACCGCTTTCATAAACTACGAGACGATCGCTCTACCCCAGAAGAAAGAGCCATGCTCTACAAACGGGTACTCAATCGAGGTGACGGTCAACTCCTGTCTAATATGATGCCCAATGAAGCTTTTCCTCGCTATTGGCACGCCCTAATGACGGAAGTTACCCAATACGTTAGCAAGCGGGAAGGTATTAGAAGGGGAGATAATCAACCATCGCGATCGCAACTTTACCAAGCAATAAGAGATCTTCAGTACAACTTAACTGAATATATGACGGGGATGGCACACCTGCAAGTTACTGAAGACTACGCCCATCTCCAAGAAGCGATCGAATTACTAAAAATGGAAGAAATTATCAACCATTTTGGCGGACGACGTAGAAGTATTTGGGATGTGATCGAAAGAGTAGCCAAACAAGATTTGGGTGTTACCGTCCAGACTTCTGTAACTCGAACCCTAGCGGTAGAAGGCAATAAGGTATATCAGTGGATTGCTGATTTTAGCGAAGCAACAGTCAGAGAGGAGGAGTTCAAAGCGTTCCTCAAATCGGCAGAAGCATGGATTATTGCTCGGGCTTCTCTGCAAGATTACAACGATGGCTCTTTTAATCGTCGGGGAAAATCTGACTTCAGTGATTTTGATGATGACTTCGACAATGATTTTGATGACAGCTTCGATGATGATTTTGACGACTGGTAAAGAATTTAGGCGTTGGTAATTTAACTAATGAACTAAAGAGTGCGTCTGTTCCTAGCTATCAGCTATCAGCTATCAGCTATCAGCTATCAGCTATTAGCCTCTTTAATTTAATCAACATCCGATACTTATAAACCATACTCGGATTCACCAACGCCAGAATTTCAAGCATCAGAAGAATTATGAAATTCAAGATTAAGGAGTTGATTTAATGCCAAGTAACGAGGAGTTAAAGCATCAAGCCAGGGCAAAAGCTCGTTCGATTCTCTCCCAGTCCCAGTCATTTCGCGGAATGGAGCGAGATGAGCAGTTACGAGTTTACCAAAATTTGGTGAACGAACAATATCAAGACTTAGCACGACAAAACGGATCGGAACAAGGTGAATTAGCCACTGGATTTGCCGCTGCCGATTTACTGCGGGAGCAACGAAACGAGCGTATCGACCAAGCAGGGGGTTTATTGGGAGATGCGGTACAGGATGTGGATTTTCCTGGATTTGTTCGGGATCTGCTGACAGGAGTTTTTGATGCTAATTTGGATGCCAACGAGCGACAGATGGAAGCCTATCGAGAATTGCTGAAAGATGCAACCAGAGAGATTTCTGCGTTTGTGAACGAAATTGATGATGAGTCGGCAATGTATCGTCTCGTTCAAGATAATAATCAATTTCAATTGTCCTTCGGGGATTCGAGTTTTCTAGATTCGGGTTTCTCAGATTCAGATTCTTCCGATTCTTCAAATCAAGCCGAACTTCCCACCATTACCGATCCAAATGGACAACAAGTAGATCCCAATGTCATTAAAGCCAAAATTTTAGATACCAAATTGGCAATGGCGAGAGAACGTCGAACCTTACTAAGAGAAACCTTATTAATGGGCATATCTCGCTTAGTGGTCGATCGAGGAACTATCAAAGCTGGTGTGGAATTTAGAGTCCGAGCTGCGGAAAAAACCCAAACCAAACAGCAAGGTCAGGAAAATGTTCAGCAAGCTAAAAGGAGCGGATTTATACGCAGAAAAATCAGGAGAACATCTCAAATTAGTATTGCTGCTTCCCAAAGCCAAACCAACACGGACTTGTCTGCCACCCTCAAGGGAGCTGTCGAAATTCAGTTTAAATCTGACTATTTTAAACTAGATAACTTTACTCAAATCTTTGACTTGGGAGAAGGGCAAGTTCCTCAAGGTGCAGCAACTCAGCCACAACAATTGCCTGCCACTGATGGACAGTAAAACCAACAGTAAACCAAGAGTGAGAGCAATTACTAATGGCACTAGCAATTTTGCGATTTCAAGATAATCATGGGGCAAATAACCGATTTCAGGTAGATATTGGTGTCAACCGATTTTATCTCTACGCCATAGGTGATGAGGAATTACGGCGTACCGCAGGACTCAAGGTATTAAGTAATCCTCAGTTTACTTCCCCTTTAATTGGTCCTCTGCTTGAAAGTAGCTTAGGCAGAACCATGCTCGAAGTTCCCCATACTCAATTTGATCGCCAAAATCGCTATATCCAAATCATTAGTTACCGCAATCAGCAGCGAGAAGGTGCTGCTATTTCCGAAATTGTCAAAATTCCTCTAATCAGTTCGGTCAACGATGATTTACCAGCCATCTCATTTAGTCAAGAAGTACATCAAGAAATAACTATGGAAAACCACTCCGTTGATACTGTTCCCTTTGCCTATAAAGAAACCCAGCCTGTCAGTTCGGCGATGTTTTTAGGCGGACTAGTAAGTGCGATAAGCTCTGTGGCTGCTCCTGTAATGGGGGCTTTAAAATCTGTCGCTGCTCCCGTGATGAACGTTGTCAAACAGGTAGCTTCTCCTTTATTGAATGCCTTCGCCCCCGAAATCGGCAAAGTTGCGGAAGGCATCATTCCTGGTTCTGGTAGTTTCGTTAATTCGGCGATACCAGGGATGACTAATATTCTCGCTGGTGCTTCTCCTGCCGACATCATGGCAGATCCTTCTAAGCTACAAGCATTTTTACCAGCTATTTTGAATAATCCCACCGTAGCTCAAAAATTATCGGCTAACCCCAAAACGGCTCAATTGTTGGGTACTTTAATGCAGCAAGTGAACCAAAATGCCACCGTAGGTCAAACTAGATCGACTGCCAAAGCCCTGGCTGCGGTAAGCAATGGCAATGGTCATGTTCATAATGATAACAACACCCTGCTCAGTTTGGAGCGAAGCCTGAACCTAATCCCAGGAACTCTAACCCCATCTGTTTCTACAGCTCAAGAAATTGCTCCTGCCAACGATCGATATGTAGAAGAAATGTCTGTACCGATTGCTCTAGCTACCTGTTTACCATCGATGATGCCTTTGATGGACAAGGTGATGACTCGGAAGATGCGCCGAATGTTAATGGATGATAATATTAGCGATCGCAAGAGAATGGCTTTGATTACTAATGGTTTGATGGATATTACCAGAGGTTTTCGGGGAGTAAGTCGGAATTATCGCGGCAGAGATAACTATTACCGTCATGCTGCTGGTGCTTTTTCGCTTCTGGAAACAGAGGACAACAAACAAGCCAACGCTTTGGTATCGGGCTTAAGTGTGGGGCTTGACTACGAAGATCCCACTATCGATTACGATCGCGTGGAGTCGGTCAAACTAGATTTTGTCGAAGAAAATACCATCATGATGCAGGGACGTTCTCGTCTGTTGTATCGGCAAGACGAAACCATTGCCTTTCCTTTAGAAATCGAAACTCCCCGCACTATTACCAAGGGCGTTTTGCAATTGTCGGTTAAAGATGCCAATACTTTAGAGGTATTAATCGAGCAGAAATATCGCCTCGAAGATATTACCTCTGGTGAATTACCGATTGTCCCTGAATTATCCGCCGCACGCTTACGGAGTCTCGAACCCAATGAGGAATATTTAGTTTGTGCGGTATTAGTCTGGGAGGCAAAATCCCGTCGAAGCAACCGCAGAAAACGGGTGGGAACGAGTATGACTCAGCTTATTACCTTAGTTGGGGAATATTGTTTTGACCGCCTGGAAGGGACAGGAGAAGTAGTTCCTCTCAATGATGTCACCCGCTTCCGCAGCTATTGGCACCAAATTTGGGAGGGAGAATTTGACCGCCAGCTACGCCGTACTACCCTCGACTGTAAATATTACTATGCCCTAGAACCAGAACGTACCAACCACGCCCGCATGGAAACAGTCACGCAGATGGACGACAGCACTGGCACGCGGCAGGCAGGAAAGTTAAAAACGGGTTTAATCCTCAGTGCCTATCGTTTAAATGAATTATTGGGTCAAATTTCTGATTACCCGATGTTAAATGGGGAAGAATTAACCGCCCTACTATCTTGTGAATTCAAGGAACAGTTTAGCCATTGCGCCCGCAATTCCGTGGAGTTTTCAGGACGCAGGGGAGATGTAGTAGGGTTATGGGTATATCCAGAGTTTAAGTTACAGCGAATCTTACTCAAGCAGATGGGACAAACCAATCGTAACGGGCAGGTGTTGTCATTAGTCGAACATACTGTCTATTTTCCCATGCCTGCTGTGGTTCATTTTATTGGAGTTGAGTCGTAGTTAATAGATTACGACTGTGTAAATCAGTTCGCTATTTTCCTATAAGTAAACGTTGTAAAAGCAAAGGAGAAAGTCATGAAAAGTATTCTTACAGATAAAAACGTATCTGAAGATATCGTCAAGATCGAAGCAGATGTAATTGTTACTGCTACTGTGTTGGGCTTTATCGGTACTCGTTACCATCAGAACCAACCCTGTAGCTTCGACTACGAACATCCAAGTCCAGAAAATTTTCGGATATGGGAAGTTTTAGATTCTCTATCTAAATCTGAAGAGAAAGATTCTAATAAAGCTAAACAAGAACTTATGATCAAAATTCAAGAACTATGGAAGTCAATACAAAAAACAGATAAAGATTTTTATGACAATCACGGCTTAAAAGATTTAGAGGTGCCAACAGAACAAGTACCTAAATTGAGATCGCAGAATCAAACATTACAAGACGTACAATATAATAATTATTTAGCGAAGCGGTTGATTTTAGATTTAGAAAAAAAATATCCAACCATATCATCATTATTAAAGAGCCTGGATCAAGCAATAGAAGATTACGCAGAAGAACTTGACGACTATCAAAAGTTCCTTAATGTTCTAGATGCCATGTCAATTGTCCTTGACCAAACAGATAAAAAAATTGGAGATCACTTAGATGATTCACAGTCTCCTGCATGGGTACCTGGCGCATTAATAACAGGTCTAAAAGGTGGTGCAGGTGTGGATTTTCGCGATCGACATCGGCAGAT
>JASJDX010000264.1 GCA_030064975.1 Pleurocapsa sp. MO_192.B19 | reverse complement strand
AGTCTGGGCCGTGTCTCAGTCCCAGTGTGGCTGCTCATCCTCTCAGACCAGCTACCGATCGCCGCCTTGGTAAGCTCTTACCTCACCAACTAACTAATCGGACGCGAGCTCCTCTTCAGGCAAAATTTATTTCACATTCCTGCATATTGGGTATTAGCAGTCGTTTCCAACTGTTGTCCCCATCCTAAAGGCAGATTCTCACGCGTTACTCACCCGTCCGCCACTAAGCCATTAAGACTTCGTTCGACTTGCATGTGTTAGGCATACCGCCAGCGTTCATCCTGAGCCAGGATCAAACTCTCCATGATGAACCGAAGTTCTCTCAATCAGTAGTATTGATGTTTCGACTCTTATTTGTTTTTGTTATCCTTGATAATTGACTAGTTTTTTAATTATCTAGTCACTTATTTGGGGATGGAATTTAATGTTTTTAAATCCTCAAAGTATTGTGTTTTAAAAACCGTCAAACTATTGATTTGTCTAGGTTCTGGGCGTTGTTGTTCGGGGTTCCCCTCTCAACCGCGCATTTACCAATATAGGGAATCTAAATCCTAAAGTCAACCCCTTGAGCGAAATTAATTAGGATTTTTGTTTGGTCATACTTCTCAAACCCTCTCATGCTATTGTGTTTGGGCAGATGTTTAATTGGCAATTGTTTTATGTCTCTATCTTTTCAAGAATTGATTGCTACCCTAAATGCTTTTTGGAGCGATCGCGGTTGCGTAATAGTTCAACCTTATGACACTGAAAAAGGTGCAGGAACAAAAAATCCCAGTACTTTTTTAAGAGCATTGGGTCCAGAACCTTGGTCTGTTGCCTATATTGAACCTTGCAGAAGACCTACGGATGGTAGATATGGCGAAAATCCTAATCGGTTTCAACATTATTATCAGTATCAAGTTTTAATCAAACCATCACCCGATAATATTCAAGAGATTTATTTGGATTCTTTGAAAGCTCTTGGCATTCATCCAGAAGATCACGATATTCGTTTCGTAGAAGACAACTGGGAAGATGCAGCGGTTGGAGCTTGGGGTGCTGGTTGGGAAGTCTGGCTAGACGGTATGGAAGTTACTCAATTTACTTATTTTCAACAGTGTGGCGGAATTGATTGTCGTCCTGTTTCAATTGAGATTACCTACGGTTTGGAACGATTGGCAATGTATCTACAAGATGTAGATGCTATTACTAAGATTAGATGGAACGATCGCCTGAACTATGGAGATATTTTCTTACAGGCTGAGATTGAGCAGTGTACCTATAATTTCGAGGCATCCGATCCAGATTTATTGTTTAGTTTATTTAGTCTTTACGAGAAAGAAGCAAAGCAGTTGATTGAACGTGGTTTAGTAATCCCTAGTTTAGACTACGTACTAAAATGTTCCCATAGCTTTAATTTATTGGATGCTAGAGGGGTTATAGCTGTTACTGAGAGGACTAGATATATTGGCAGAATTCGTAGTATGGCCAGGCAAGTCGCCCAACTATATTTAGAACAAAGGGAAAGTTTAGGTTTTCCTTTGCAAAAGAGCGTGTAGAATTTTCATGTTTAGCTTGTAAAAATATGTAGCTTGTAAGTTCAGGCTACATATTTTTTATCTATAAAGACTCAATTAGTTAAATTTAACTGTTTTGTAAATTCACAAACCAATTAAGAGTTTTAGGATTAACCCAACCTTTTTGAGTAATAATTTCACCAAATTTTCGCCTGCTAAGAGATTGTTGTTCTAAAGTTTCTGTTATCTGTTCCAGGTTAAGTAGCCCTGCATTGTTTAAATAATCCCCAAGGCGCAACTTATTGTCTGTGTTAACTAACTGAGGTAAATCATTAATAAAGAAGTTCACTGTTTCTGGGCGCAGATGTCCTTGTTTGATTAAAATTTCGCCGAATCGATGATTATTATCTTGTTTTTGAATCTTTAAAGTTTGTCTAATGTCTTGGGGAGTAAGTAATCCTGCTTGTTGTAAAATTTCCCCTAATGGTAAATATTCTGTTTGCAGCTCATGGGGAAATCTATATTGATTGAGTTTTTGTTTGCTCACTAACCACAACAAAGGCAAACTGTCGACTAAATATCTCTTCCAAAGACGATTGGGCTCAGAAGAAAGACGGTATAGCCATTCTAAGCCCATTTCGCTCATCACTTTGGGCGATCGCTTGATATGTCCCGCTTCAAAATCAATTGTTGCACCAATTGCGAGAAATATTTTAACTTGAGGTAATTGTTCTCTATATTTGGCAATCCACTTTTCCTGTTTGGGTGCGCCTACCCCCACAGCTAAAACTGTAGCTCCAGAATGGTTAATGCGCTCAATAATTTCTTGACATTCTCGTTCATTTTGTTCAAACCCAAAAGAAGGAGAATGAGCCGCCACAATAATCTCTCGTCCTACTTTCTGATTAATATTGACTAATGCCTGTTGAGCAACTCCTTCTTGAGCACCTAGCAGAAATATCCGAATATCTTCGTTGTATTTATTGTATTCATAAAAGGCAGGAAACAAATCTGAACCAGAAATTTTTTCTTTAATTGGATTACCTAAGAGAAAAGAAATATATTGCAGAATTTTACTATCACAAACCCGATAATTTGAATGATAATAAGCCTGTAATAATTCGCGATCGCTCTGTATTTTTACTAGGTGATCGACGTTGGGGGTAACTACAACTCCACCATGGTGATTTAAGTCTTCTAATAATTCATTAGTAGTAATATTGTGAATTGATACATTTAAAAAATCAACTATATCCATAACTTTAAGTTCCTTTATATCTTCCTCCTTTACTAATGATTTTTATTGCCCATAGAAATTATAAAACTAATATTTATAAGTAAATACCGACATTCAAAATAAAAGAAGTTAGATTCATCAATAAAATGAATTCTAACTTCTTGCTTTTAGGTGGTAATTGATTAAAATCACCACAATTTAATTTAATTCTGAAAACTAATGAGATGACTCATTAATAAATGCTTCTGTCATTTGATAAGCTTCGTCATCGGTAAACTGCTCGGGTGGATGTTTCATAAAATAAGCCGAGGGAGCAGTTAAAACACCACCAATACCTCGATCTAAACCCAGCTTACAGCAACGAATAGCATCAATTACGACCCCTGCCGAATTAGGAGAATCTTCTACCGAAAGTCTCATTTCTAAATTCATTGGGACATCACCAAATAATTTACCTTCAATACGAATAAAAGCAACTTTATTATCTTTTTGCCAAGGTACATAATCACTTGGTCCAACATGAATATCTTCATATTCTAAACGTTTGGCAATTACTCCCTGCACTGCTTCAGTTTTAGACTCTTTTTTAGAATCTAAGCGAGAGCGATCGAGCATATTACGAAAGTCTGTATTGCCTCCAGTATTTAACTGATAAGTGCGTTCAACCTTGACACCACGCTTTTTACACAAATCAACTAAGGCACGATGGCTAATGGTTGCCCCAAATTGAGACTTGATATCATCGCCAACAATAGGAATATTATGATGCTTAAATTTGTCTGCCCATAATGGTTTACTAGCAATAAACACAGGAATACAGTTAACAAAAGCTACTCCTGCATCTAAAGCGCATTCAGCATAGAATTCAACGGCTTCTTGAGATCCGACAGGAAGATAATTAACTAAAACTTCTGCCCTTGATGCCTTGAGATTATTAACAATTTCTGACTTAGATTGTTCTGGGCGATCGCTAACTACAAAGGTATATTTTTCATCACTACCGTTCATGTGTTCAGCAACCCCATCTAGTACTGCCCCCATTTGTACTGTAACCCCAGTATGAGGGATGTTTTCACAAAAAACCGTTGTACAGTTGGGAGGGGCAAAAATTGCTTGAGCAACATCTTTTCCTACCTTGCGTTGGTCAATATCAAAAGCGGCAACCACCTGAAGATCGTAAGGCTTGTAGCCTCCAATATTCCAATGCATTAAGCCGATGGCATCTTCTGCTTGCTTGTCTTTATAATATTCAATTCCTTGTACGAGTGAACTAGCGCAGTTCCCCATACCGACGATGGCAATTTTTACACTCCCCACGATTTAACCTTCCTCCATTATTGGACTACATTATAGGGAAATCTTACAGTCATTGTTTAAAGAATGGTAAACGAATGGTAAATAATTCCACCATAGTAGATGTCTTACTTGATAGATCGAAAAACCAGTCCCAGCAAACTGCCTATACTTTTTTAGCCGATGGAGAAAATGAATCAGGTAGCTGTAGCTACCAAGAATTAGATCTTCAGGCACGAGCGATCGCTGTCCAACTGCTAACTAAGATCAAACCAGGCGATCGCGCTTTATTGGTTTATCCTTACACAGCAGGTTTAGAGTTCATTGCTGGTTTTTTGGGCTGTCTCTACGCTGGAGTTATCGCCGTTACTGATTATCCCCGACAACATATCAAATCCCTTACTCAGTATCAAAATCGCATTGCTGATTGTCAAGCTGCGATCGCTTTAACTACCCAAGAACTTGCCAATCGAGTTAGAGGACAGTTAATTGCCAACCCAGGTATGGCACTAAAACTAAAAGCTTTGCCCTGGATTGCCAGCGATAAAGTTGACCTGGATTTAGCTTCTAAATGGCAACAGCCAGATATCACCAGTGAGACGTTAGCCTATTTACAATATACTTCTGGTTCAACAGGACAACCCAAGGGCGTAATGATAACTCATGGCAATATACTGCACAATTCAGAAGTTATTTATCAATCTTTTGGGCATCACAATCGGACTAAAATTTTGATGTGGCTGCCAATGTTTCATGATATGGGGTTAATTGGGGGCGTAATGCAGCCTCTATACGCAGGATTACCCGCTGTGTTGATGTCTCCAATTGCTTTGGCTCAAAAACCCTTTCTCTGGCTACAGGCATTATCTCGCTATCAGATTACCACCAGTGGAGGGCCTAATTTTGCCTACGATTTATTGTGTCAAAAAATAACGCCTGAGCAACGAGCCAGTTTAGACTTGAGCCATTGGGAAGTAGCCTTTAGTGGTGCTGAGCCTGTACGGGCAGAAACCCTGGCAAAATTTGCTGAACTGTATCAACCCTGTGGTTTTAAACCAAAAGCTTTTTATCCCTGTTATGGCATGGCTGAGGCGACTTTATTTATTACAGGAGGTAATGCGGCAAAATATCCTGCGATCGCTTATTTAGATAAAACTGCTTTGACTGAAGATCGGGTTGTGCCATTAGAGCAAGATCGTCCTAACTCTAAAGCTGTTGTTAGTTGCGGTTATACCTGGCTGGGAGACGAAATTATTATTGTTAATCCAGAATCTAAAACTCAGTGCGACAGCGATTGCGTGGGGGAAATTTGGGCAGCAGGGACAGGTATTGGTAAAGGATACTGGCAAAGAGAAGAACAAACGGAAGAGACTTTTCGAGCTACATTAGCAAATAATCCCGATAAAACCTATCTCCGTACAGGTGATCTGGGCTTTATTAAAGATGGGGAACTTTATATCACGGGGCGCATCAAAGACATGATGATTCTTTGGGGGCGCAATCACTATCCTCAACACATTGAAGAAACTGTAGAAAGCTGTCATCCTGCTCTACGAAAGAATCATGGTGCAGCCTTTAGTATCGAAGTTAACGGGGAAGAACAATTAGTTATTGCTCACGAAATTAATCGTACTGACTTGCGTAATCTCAATGTAGAAGAAGTAATCGGGGCAGTTCGCCTAGCGATAGGGGAACAAAACCTAGCTAATGTCTTTGCCGTGGCATTACTCAAAACTGGTAGCATTCCTAAAACCTCTAGTGGTAAAATTCAGCGTCGCGCCTGTCAGAATATGTTTCTTGAGCGCAGCTTGAATACAGTAGGGCAATGGCAACAGTCAGAAATACCCGATACCGATATTACCGATTTAGCAGGACAGTTTTTTAGCGATTAATTTTTAATTACTACTCACTACTTGCTACTTATATGGGTCAACGACCGTTGATTCGTACTTACTACTTTTGTACGGGCGAACGGCCGTTCGCCCCTACTTCCACCAAGCGGCACTAGTAGTCCATCATCAATTATCGATCGCTCATTGATCTGTTCTTGCCAAATGTTAACTAAATTCTGAACACTTTGCTGCCAACTGTATTCTTGAACTGAAATTCTGGCGCGATCGCCCATTTCTTTCCTTAGACTTGAATTTTCGATTAAGATTTTTAGTTTACTGGTAAAGTCCAAGCGATCGCCTGGATTGTATAAAAATCCATTACTGCCATCTTGGATATTTTCTACCACTCCCCCAGATCTAGGGGCGACAACGGCAATTCCAGCAGCAAAAGCTTCTAAAATAGTTAACCCTCTAGTTTCTTTTTCGGAAGTAGTTACGTGCAAGTCACAATTAACCAAAAGCGCAGGAACGTCTTCTGGGGATATTCTACCGAGTAAATGGAGGTTGGGAGTCAGTTTACCTAATTTAGCTTCTATTTCCTGCCGCATAGGACCATCTCCCGCGATGATTATGGCTACTTTACTAAGATCAATTTGCTGCGACACGATTTTAAAGGCATCGAGGGTGAAATTCCAACCTTTATCGGGATATAAACGACCTAAAAATATAATTTTAACTAGTTGATCTGCTTTAGACAGTCTATATTGCGATTGGAAAAAATCTGCTTGACTTAAATTGCGCTCAAAGCGATCGGTATCAAAACCAACTAAATTACTATGTCTAGTATTTTTAATACCCAAGTTAATAACTTTAGGATGAGTAATTTTGCTGGTAACTAAAGTCAGATCGTAAGAGTTATATACCCACACAATTAATTTTTTCAGTAAAAATTTAACTAGTAAAAAGAGCAGTTTTGGCAAAGGAAAATAATCTGATAAATAATCTAAAAAATTAGTGCGAAAAAAACTAACACAAGGAATACCCGTGCGTCTGGCATAATTTACTCCTGCAACCCGCCAAAAACCTACATATAATCTTTCTGGTTCGTCAACGTGAATAATATCTGGTTGAAATTGTTCTAATTCATTTAAAACTACTTGATAAGAATCTCGACTAACATTAGGTTCATAATCTAATCCCATAAAAAAATTACTAGGTAAATTCTCTACTCTAACTCCAGGAAGAATATTTCCCGTATAATCTCGCCAATTGGGATAATCTTTTGCCAAGCTACTATAGTCAGGACAGAAAAAAAGTACTTGATGCCCTTGTTGACTTAGTATTTGCAGTCTTTGCCATCCGCTAACTGTTACACCGTCAAGAATAGGTAAAAAGCCAGAGGCAATAATCGCAATTTTCATTTCAACAATTTTCAGATTGTGCTTAATATTTACACAATCTAAAAGTCTCAGATAAAGTTGAGATTAAGTTGAGACTATAATTTGATTCAATGGAGGTAAAGAAACTGTAGAATATTGAAAACCACCTAATAAAAGCAAAATTAATTAATGATTAAAGAGTTCCATATTTGGCAATTTTTCTTAAACGACACTTTGAATTTACTTTGGCTAGCATTGAGCTTATTTATTGCGGGAATTATTGAAGCTTTTTTGTGGAAAACTCCTCTATTTCAAATAGCCAACAAGCCAATCCAACTCCAATTATTTGGAGCTAATAAAAAGTGGCGAGGATTAATTAGTTTACCTTTGGCCATGGTAGCTAGTGTTTATTTATTACATATAATTGAAAATCTAATTGAAATTTTAATTCCGTCGTTACCTCAAAAGGCAATCCTATTTTCTAATTTCAATCTTTTAGAATTTGGTTTACTAGTGGGATTTATTTTTAATTTATCAGAACTACCAAACTCTTTTGTAAAACGTCGCTTAGATATTCCCCCTGGAGATGAAAGCAGTAAAATATTTTATTTTATTGACCACATGGATTCTACTTATGGAGTTTTAATCCTTTGGTATTTCTATTTTCACTTTCCTTTACATTTTGTTCTTACAGGTTTAATTGTTACTCCTCTATTATTTATGGGTGCAACAGAATTACGTAAAAAACTGGGATTAAAGTAAACAAAGCTCGTAACTAATCAATTTGGCTGCCAGAAAGCTAATAACTTCTGAGGTAAAACTGCTAAATTTCCCTCTAATTGCTATGATCAAAGACTGAGAGATACTGAGAAAAAACTGACGATAAAGCCCTGTGGAAATAACTTTTTTAGGTACAAGTTCTGGAGTTCCAACGCGATCGCGTAACGTATCAAGTGTAGCTCTTCGACTCCCCCAACGCGCTGAGGTATGGCTATTTGATTGTGGAGAAGGAACACAACATCAACTACAGCGTAGTGATCTCAAAAGTTCTCAAATCCGACGGATCTTTATTACCCATATGCACGGCGATCATACTTTTGGCTTGATGGGTTTAATTGCTAGTTGTGGCTTAGCTGGTAGTGGTCAACCAATCGATATATATGGGCCAGAAGGGTTAAAAGAATATCTCAAGGTTGCGGCAAAATACTCCTATATGAATTTGGGTTCACGGTTAAATATTCATACAGTTAAAACAGGACTAATATACGAGGACGATGAATTTAGTGTTAGCTGTAAACTACTAAAACACCGTATACCTGCTCACGGTTATCGCATTGCCGAAAAAGATCGTCCTGGTATGTTTAACATAGAAAAGGCTAAATCCTTGGGCATTCCCCCAGGACCAATTTATGGCAAACTCAAACAAGGTCAGGTAGTTACTCTAGAAGATGGACGTAAGATCGACGGCAAAGATCTTTGTGGAAAGCCAGAAGTAGGACGTAAAGTAGTTTACTGCACCGATACCGTATTTTGTGATTCAGCAGTAGAACTAGCTCAAGATGCTGATGTTTTGATTCACGAGGCAACTTTTGCCCACCAAGATGCAGAGATGGCGTTTGAAAAAATGCACTCTACTAGTACAATGGCAGCGCAAGTGGCGTTGTTGGCTGGGGCAAAAAAACTGATTATGACTCACTTTAGTCCTCGTTATGCTCCAGGTAACCCAATAGGGTTAGATGATTTAAAAAAAGAAGCACGAGCAATTTTTCCTAACACTAAGTTGGCTTACGATTTTTATTCTCATGAAGTACCAAGACGTAGAGAAGCTAAGGAAAAAGTCAAAATAGCGAGTTAGGATATAAATTATTCGTTACACAATATTATTATCTGCTCAACAATTAACATTTTTAATATTTTCAGCTTTCATTCCTTATTTTTTCAAACAATTTCAAACAATAAGTAGATATCCCTAAACTACGTGCAACTAGGCAAATGGTAGAATTATTACAAGTTCTTAAATATAGCTACCTAACCAAGCAATCAAAGCTTAAAAAGCAAATATTAGATAAATAAAAATACGGATTATTCATAAAAATTACTATGCTGAAAAAACTGCTGGGCGATCCCAATGCACGTAAACTAAAGAAATTTCAGCCCTTGGTGGCAGAAATTAACCTCATTGAAGAGGACATCAAAGGTTTATCTGATGAAGATTTAAAAGCTAAAACGGTAGAATTTCGCGAGCAGATTGCTCAGGCTACTAACGATGAAGAAGTTAAAGAAGTCCTCGATGATATTCTACCAGAAGCTTATGCCGTAGTTAGAGAAGCGGCAATTCGTGTTTTAGGAATGCGCCATTACGACGTGCAGTTACTTGGAGGCATAGTTCTACACAAAGGACAAATTGCTGAGATGAAAACAGGGGAAGGTAAAACCTTGGTGTGTACTCTTCCAGCCTATCTTAATGGTTTGACAGGAAAAGGGGTTCACGTCGTTACGGTGAACGATTACCTTGCCCGAAGAGACGCAGAGTGGATGGGACAAGTCCATCGTTTCTTGGGCTTAACTGTTGGGCTAATTCAAGCAGGAATGAGTCCTGCTGAGAGAAGGAAAAACTACGCTTGTGATGTCACATATACTACTAACAGTGAGTTGGGTTTTGATTTTCTACGGGATAATATGGCTGTCTCCATGGAAGAGGTGGTACAGCGCCCCTTTAACTACTGCGTAATTGATGAGGTAGATTCGGTATTAATCGACGAAGCCAGAACTCCTCTAATCATTTCAGGGCAGGTAGAACGTCCTACAGAAAAATATCTCCAGGCGGCACAGATAGCCGAACAGTTGGTTGAGCAGGAAGAAGACTACGATGAAGAGGTGAACGGTGATGAAGGCATCGGCGACTACGAAGTAGATGAAAAAGCTCGTAACATCTTGATGACCGATGAAGGTTTTGCCCACGCGGAAGAATTGCTGGGAGTAAGTGATTTATACGACCCAGAAAATCCTTGGGCACATTATATTTCTAACGCTATTAAAGCTAAAGAACTCTTTACCAAAGATGTTAACTATATGGTGCGTAACGACGAGATTGTAATCGTCGATGAATTTACAGGGCGGGTATTAGCAGGAAGACGGTGGAGCGATGGCTTGCACCAGGCAATTGAAGCCAAAGAAGGAGTACCGATTCAGAAAGAGACTCAAACCCTTGCTAGTATTACCTATCAAAACTTCTTCTTGCTCTATCCCACCCTCGCAGGGATGACAGGTACAGCCAAAACCGAAGAAACTGAATTTGAAAAGGTTTACAACCTGCAAGTAACTATTATTCCTACTAACTTACCTTCCAGACGAGCCGATCTTTCTGACGTAGTTTACAAAAAAGAAATTGGTAAGTGGCAAGCTGTAGCAGAAGACTGCGCCAATATGCATGAAAGAGGTCGTCCTGTATTAGTCGGTACTACCAGTGTGGAAAAATCCGAGTTAATTTCTCAACTGTTGCAACGAAAGGGTATTGAGCATAACCTACTTAATGCTAAACCCGAAAACGTGGAACGGGAATCAGAAATTGTCGCTCAAGCTGGTCGTAAAACCGCTGTGACTATTGCGACTAATATGGCAGGGCGAGGAACAGATATTATTTTGGGTGGTAATGCCGACTATATGGCGCGTCTCAAGGTACGTGAGTATTTGATGCCCAGAATAGTTATTCCCGAAGATGATGACCTAATGGCAAATGTTCCAGGAATCGACATGAGCAAAAACTCCCCTAAAGGTTTCGCTCCCAATAGCAATGGTAAAAAAGTCAAAACCTGGAAAGCATCTCCCCAAATCTTTCCTACTGAACTATCAGCAGAAGCAGAAAATATGCTGAAGGAAACGGTTAAATTTGCTGTTCAACAATACGGAGAGCAAAGCTTACCCGAACTAGAAGCAGAAGAGAAAATTGCTGTAGCAGCAGAAAACGCTCCTGTAGATGATCCTGTGCTGCAAAAACTGCGGGAAGCTTATAAGATAATTCGTCAAGAGTACGATCAATTCACCGATGCCGAACATGATGAAGTGATTGCCAACGGCGGACTACACGTAATCGGTACAGAGCGTCATGAATCACGTCGAGTAGATAACCAACTGCGAGGTCGTGCAGGAAGACAGGGTGACCCTGGTTCAACCAGATTTTTCCTCAGTTTACAAGATAACCTATTGCGAATTTTTGGTGGCGATCGCGTTGAAAAACTGATGAATATGATGCGTGTCGAAGACGATATGCCGATTGAGTCTAAAATGCTTACCAACTCCCTTGAAGGAGCGCAAAAGAAAGTGGAGACTTTTTACTATGATACCCGTAAGCAAGTCTTTGAATATGATGAGGTAATGAATAACCAGCGTCGTGCTATCTATGCCGAACGTCGTCGGGTATTAGAAGGCTTGGATCTCAAAGAGCAGGTAATTCAATACGCTGAGAAAACTATGGGCGAAATTGTTGATGCCTATGTCAACCCAGAATTACCACCCGAAGAGTGGAAGTTAGACAAAATGGTGGATAAAGCCAAAGAGTTTATTTATCTCTTAGAAGATGTTGAACCTGTTCATCTAGAAGACATGACCGTCAATGAGATGAAAAACTTCCTTTGCGAAGAAGTCCGTAAAGCCTACGACATTAAAGAACATCAAATTGATAGTATGCAGCCAGGATTGATGCGTCAGGCAGAACGATTCTTTATTCTGCAACAGATTGATACTCTGTGGCGGGAGCATTTACAAGCTATGGATGCTCTGCGGGAGTCTATTGGTTTGCGGGGTTATGGACAGAAAGATCCCTTAATTGAATACAAACAAGAGGGTTACGAAATGTTCTTGGAAATGATGATTGATATTCGTCGTAATGTTGTTTATTCACTCTTCCAATTCCAACCTCAACCTCAGCCTCAACCCCAAGCCGTATAAGATTCAATCTAATCTTAGTAGTAATCAAAAAGCCAGCATTAGTTGCTGGTTTTACGGTTTCTCAAACTCTTTAATATGTTCCTACTGCTGATAATTAATAACATACGCTCTATGAGATAGGCTAATTTTCTGCCAAAGTGTAACCCTGGTTTGAACAACGCCCATTTTTTGATTTGGTATTAATTGTTGATTTGTGTAGCGATCGCGATATAAAGTAAAGCTAATAAAAAAGCAATACTGCTACTGATTGCACCAGTTTCGATGGCGAAATTGCCTAATTTAGTAGCGAGAAAATCAAATAAACTGATTCCACCACCGAAACCGCCGAAATACATCCCTACACCCAATCCTCCACGAGATTCGGGAACTAAACTCAAGGCAAATGGTACTGCACCATTAAGAATTAAACTGAAAAACAGCAATAAAACGGCGATCGCGATTAGCTTAATTAATCCATCAGGTATAAGTAATAAAGTTAACAAAACTATAACAGTTCCTAATCCACCAATGGTCATACCCATTGAGTTACCTAATCGACTGGCAATTTTACCTGCGGGTAAAGCAGCTAAACCCAAAACCACAAAAAATAAGGTCATAGCTAATTTAGTATTAGCTTCTCCTAATTCCATAGTCAAAACTTTGCTAATAGTAGGAATTAAAAACCGCAATCCCCAACTGATACTCATTCCCGTAAGGAAAATCAAACCCAGTTTAGGTAAAGATATTTTTGTCGATTGGCTTTCTGAGGCGATTCCTGGTTCTGGAGGATTAAGTAAACGTAATAAAGCAGCAGCCCCCAGTAAAGCTAAAGAACCGATGGTGAAGGCAAATCCTGCACCTGTTTTCACGATCAGTCCGTAAACATCAAACCGAAATGCGCCAATTACCCCTCCTACTAAAGTTAAAATACTTGCTGCTTGGGGTAATACCTCTGTGCTAGCACAACGCCCTAGCAAAGACATTGCAGGAGAACGAAAAATTGCCATTACCGAAGCCCAGGAAATTACCAAAACGATAAAAAACCACTGTGAAAAGTCATTTTCATTGCTAAAAATTGTGACGACGGGAATCGCAATAAATAAAGCAGATGATAATATAACTCCTATAGATATGATGGGGACTTTGCTACCAAAAATCTGCTGTTGTCTATCAGAAAGCGCCCCAAAAATTGGTTCGATAAAAGTTTCTAAAGCATTTTCAATTATTAATAAAGTTACGGCTAGTTCTTTAGCAAGACCAAGTTCTACTAAAAGTAGAGGAAGATATAGTTGATAGATAACCCAGGTTAAAGTAATTGCCCCCTGCATGGCAGCTATACCCCAAACTTTAGCCCAGAGAATATTGCGATTAACAGTAATTATTCTAGTTTCCATTTAATAGAAGCTTTTCATCGGTTGTTTTCAACAATATCAGTAGAGTACCAACTTTTCTGGAAGTTTTATGGAATAAGGTTTTCAGCCGATATTTCCTAGGGCTAAAAACTAGGGTGTATCCATTGGTGACGAGTTAAGACAACATCTTATAGTTACTAAAAACATAATCAAACATAACATTGACCGCTTTTAGCTTTACCAGGAGTAATCCTGAATGGACGAACTACAACGCCCTCTATCCCTCCGTCAAAGACTGTTGGGACTACTTTGCGCATGATATTATAACTGCCGTTGACATCGGCATTGATTCTAACTTTCTTGCCTTTAATCTTGTAGATTCCTCTAGTTTCGCGATAACCGCTAAACTTAGCTCGTTCGGCTTCATCACTACCATAAACGGGAATTTTATCCAAATTAAGAAAACTGGCTTTTGACGTATAACTCTCCTCAGCACAAATAACTTTAATCCCCTTGATTCTTCCTTTGTAAATCAACATCTCAACAAAACGAGCGTGAGGAATAGAAACAAAAGATTGATTATTCTTTTTGCCATTATTAACCTCTTGTTTCCACAAAGGATTTTTGCCAATAATTAACTTGCCAATGCCATGGTTATCTAAATGGTCAATTATCCATCTAGAAGCTTGGTGTAAATAAGTATCAACCTGATTATTACGTTTGGCTGTTAATCTTCTAATACGGTTAGATGTTTGCTTTTTGCCTTG
>JASJDX010000263.1 GCA_030064975.1 Pleurocapsa sp. MO_192.B19 | reverse complement strand
ACCAATATATTGATGAGAATCGGGAATTTGCGTAATTAACTTTTCGATTTGTTCGGCATCTACAGCGATCGCTGCTTGGTTTAGATCGGTAAGCAGTTTTGGAGGTAGAGAATTTAAATCAGAAAAAGAAAGTGATTTTCTGTTTTTTTTGGCTGATTGTGCTGTTATGTCGCTAAATTCCGCTTCATAGATAAATTTTACGCCTAAATGTTGTTTCAACTTATCAAAAATGATCCCTTCGTAAAATGGTTTAGCAACAAAGTCATCGCAACCGCCCTTGATGACTTTGTCTCTTTGTTCTTCAAATGCAGAAGCTGTTAAGGCGATGATAATTGTCTGTTTACCTTGGGGTTGATTTTTGATGTGTCCAGTAGCTTCGTAGCCATCCATGAGGGGCATTCGCATATCCATCCAGATTAAATCTGGTTGCCATTCTTGCCACAGAGCGATCGCTTCTATGCCATTACTGGCTGTACGAGGTTTCAAACCAACCGATTGTAATAACTTCACTAAAGCCAAGCGATTATTTTCTTGATCGTCTACTACGGCAATACGGTAGTTGGGTTGCCCTGGTGCAATCTGTTTGACTTGCTGGGTACGGAATAAAACTTCTGGAGATGAGTTGGCTAACTCTACTTGAATATCAAAAGCAAAAGTAGAGCCTTCTCCTAGAATACTAGTTACCTGAATTGTACCGCCCATTAATTCGGCAAACTGACGACTAATAGACAATCCTAATCCTGTTCCACCTTCAGATTGAATTCCACTCTTTGTTTGAACAAAAGGATTAAATAACTGATCTAATTCTTCTGGCGCGATACCTTTTCCTGTATCCAATATTTCAAAACAGAGTTGGGTTTTAGTATTTGATAATTGATTAGATTGATTAGATTTACCACTAAATGCCCGTAGTATGACACTTCCAGTTGTGGTAAATTTGACAGCATTACTCAAAAGATTAATTAATAACTGACGCAGTTTATGGGCATCTCCCACAATATATCGGGGTAAATCATCAGCCAAAATAAACTGAAACCAAAGTTTTTTGGCTTGGGCTTTAATTTGAAACATCTCTCGAATTGTTTGCAAAAGATGATGAAGATCGAAGGGTTCTTGATTGAGAGTAATTTTACCTGCCTCAATCTTCGACATTTCTAAAACATCATTAATTAAATTGAGCAGGTGTTCACCGCTACGATTAATAATGCCCAAGGATGCCTTTTGTTCTGAAGTTATAGTAGTATCTCGTGCCATTAACTGAGAAAAACCAAGTATAGCATTAAGAGGAGTCCGTAACTCATGACTCATATTGGCTAAGAATATGCTTTTAGCTCGGTTGGCAGCTTCGGCTTCTTGAGCTTTAAGTTCTAATTTATGGCTAGATTCTTCTAGCTGTTGACGAGAGAAAGATAATTGTTGCGATAACCAGTTTACGCCGATAAGTAGCCCCAACACAGATATTAAACCCACTAAAACAATGGCACTAGCGAGTTTACGAGCAGGATCGAAGGCTTCTTGTTGGCTAATTTCAACTAGCAAAGCAATATCTTGTTCATTCAGCCAGCGATAGACTCCTAAGACTGGAGAATTTGCATAGTTACGATACAGCCCATAACCACTCATGCCACTCATGGCGGCATCAATACCTGCACTATTAATGCCATCAGGAAAAGTTTGACCAGGCTGGAATTTTCCTGCAATAAAAGTGTTTTTGCTAATTAGAGAACCAACTAGATAGGCTTCCCCACTCTTACCTAAACCTGTTTTTTCTCTGACAATTTGATCGATGCGTTCGAGATCGAGATCGACTAGGATCATTCCTTGACGATCTGGTAAAGGTTTTGCCAAGGTGATAGCAGGTTTGCTAGTTATAGGCGAAACATAAAATATCGGTGTGAAGTTAGCCCCGATTTCGACTTGTTCGACATAGGTTATATTGGCTAAGATTTCGTAATCTCCTTCACGCTCTTGATTATTAGAAAAAATAATTTTGTTACTGCGATCGAGAATAAAAATTTCTCTGAGGCTGGGTTTGATCTGATTTACCCTTGTTAGGTATTGAGTCAGCACATTATATGCTTTTTGTCTTTCTTGAACACTATTAGAATTAAGTAGAACATTTAAATTAGCTTTAACATCTGGCATTTGAGTCGTCAGCAAGAAATCTCGTTGCTGATCTTCAAACCAGCGGGTAATTTCTGCTTCTTTGAGAGTTGCTGCCACATTAAGGCGATCGAATGCTGCTTGTTGTAGAGCTTTTCTAGCTCGGAAATAGGCTACTCCTCCGACTATACCTACCGTAATCAACGCCAGTAACAAAAAGTAATTGGCTATTTTCGTAGTTAAAGATAACTGCGGCAACTTCATCAGAGAAAATGACTCTCGAACATAACTAACTCGAACATAACTAAATTGTGACTTATGAGATTAGATTTCAGCTTTTTCTTGGTTAACAAAATTTTGATCTAACTTAGATTTACCTTCAGTCATGTTAATAATTTCGTCAAAGCAGTAGTTGCTAGTTAGTTCGGTAAAAGCTTCGGCTAAAGAAGAATTGCCAGGAGGTATTTCACTAATTAGCTGCATAATCGAATCAGCATCAACTTCAATAGCTGCTTGATGGAGAGAGGCGATCCATTCGGGGGGCATTAGTTCTAAATTAGGTAAACTGAGAGATGTTTGCTCAATATTCTGGGTAGATAGTTCAGTTTCGTAGAGGTATTTTACTCCTAATTGTTCTGCCATTTTGTCAAAAATTTCTTCTTCTTTGAATGGTTTGCGAACTAAATCTTGGCACCCTACCTCGATAATTTTGGCTCTTTCTTCTTCAAAAGCGGTGGCAGTTAGAGCAATAATAGTTGTGTTAATTCCTTGAGGATTGGCTTTAATTTGTTTGGTAGCTTCGTAACCATCCATAATTGGCATCCTCATATCCATCCAGATTAGATGGGGTTGCCATTGTTGCCAGATCTTAATTGCCTCTACACCATTTTTAGCAGTGCGGGTTTGGAAACCGACGGTTTTGAGAAACTTAACTAATAATTCTCGATTTGGTTCTTTATCATCTACTACCAAAATGCGATATTGCGGCTCTTCTGGATCAATACCAATCACTTTGCGTTGATCTTGAGGTGCTGCTATCTGGGAAAACTTGGCTAGCTTGACGGCGATCTCCAAAGAAAAGGTCGAACCTTGCCCAAACGTGCTACTCAAAGTGATATCTCCTCCCAATAAACGGGCAAATTGGCGGCTAATGGCTAATCCTAGACCTGTTCCATCTTCAGACTGCATCGCAGTGTCAGTTTGAACAAATGGCTCAAAAATACGCTCTTTTTCTACAGCAGCAATTCCCTTGCCAGTATCTTGAACAGTAAAGAGCAGCTTCTCGGGGTCTGTAGCAGGTTTTTCTGGGGAGAGTTTGGCTACAGTGAGAATAACACCCCCGACTTGGGTAAACTTAATGGCATTACTTAGAAGATTAATCAAAATCTGTCGCAGTTTGCCTTCATCACTTAGGACATACTGGGGTACATCAGCAGCTACATCAAATTGCAGAGAGAGATTTTTGGCAGTGGCACGAATTTGAAACATTTCCTGCAAGATTCGCAGCAACAATAATAAATCAAAAGCTGTGGTGGTTAAGGTTGTTCGCCCTGCTTCAATTTTAGACATTTCCAAAACATCATTGAGCAAACTGAGTAAATGTTCGCCACTACGGTTAATAATGCCTAAGGAGTCACGCTGCTGGGCGGATAAGTTAACATCTCGTTCCATTAGCTGAGAAAAACCCAGAATAGCATTGAGAGGGGTACGTAACTCGTGACTCATATTTGCCAAAAACTCACTTTTAGCACGGTTGGCAACTTCTGCATGATGTTTAGCTGCTGCTAATGCCTGGCTGTGTTGTTTCTCACGCTCTAACAATTTTGCTTGTTTAATTGCAATTTCTACTTGAGAGGAAACTGCTTGTAGCAGTTCAGTTTCTTCCTGAGTCCATTGACGAGAGCGATCGCTTTGTTTGATGTTTTGGTAGAGAATAATGACAGTGTTGACTTGTTTTTGGCAACAAATTGGCACAACTATCAGCGATTTAATGGTCAATTGACGGAAGAGAGGTAACGCACAACTTAAAGAAGGTTCTGCGTAGACATCGGTACAAGCAACAATGCGCTCTGTCTTTGGTAGTGCTGCACTAAAGCCACTAAAGAGATCGGGGAACTGGATATTTTCTCCTAGTACTGATTTATTGCCCGATTTGATGTATTCAGCAGCCACCAAGGTTTTAGTCGTAGATGAATCGTAACTCAAAATCTGACAGCGATCGACGGCAAAAGTCGAGCCTATTACATCTACTGTCGTCTGGAAAATTTGTTCAAGATCTAAACTTTGACGAATTTCTTGGGTAATCTGTTCTAATAATAATGCCCGTTTAAGTTGCCGTTCAAGATCTATTCCCACGGAAACTGTAGCATTACCCTGTTGATATTTACGTGCTGCTACAAGATAGTATTTTTTGGCTTCTGCCATATCCATTTCAACTACTTGAGAAGCAAAATTATCCGAACTAGCCAAAAACTGACGCATAAATCGTGCTAATTGGCTGCCTCCTTGAAAAAAACCCACTTCTTTACCAATAAAGGCATCGGGGGATAAGTTCCAATTTTCTGCCTGATAGCGATTGACTCCGATATACTGTCCCTGAGAATCTATCCAGGAGATTGAGCCAGGAATTGCATCTAAGACTGCTTCTAATTGATCTTTGGCTTCGGCTAATTCTTGTTCGCGGGTTTTGATTGTTTGCACCATTTGACAAAAAACTCGCACAAATCTGCCTAACTCATCCTGGCGAATCGCTACATCTAAAAGGCTTTCTGGATTAAAGCTATGATTTTCGACTGCTGCTGCCGCTGCCGTTACTTTTTCTACCTGTTCGAGATAGACTGACATCTGCTGGTTGTTGGCATATAGCTGATTTTCCAAGTCGGTGGAATGTTCGGTAATTGCTTCTACCAAGATTTCTAAGTCAGCTTTTTCAGCTTGCAGACGTTGTACCTGCTGTTGTAAATCTTGTATTTGCGATTGCAGTTCTTGGTTAGAAGCTGGCTGTTCCGACATGATCTGAGTGTTTACTTTAATTCCACAGTTAAATTAGGCATCAATCGTTGGAGATTTTTGAGAGATCTGACTTGCCAAGTTATATTTTGCGAACCAATCATCATAATTTTGGTGGTTTTTTGTTTCCTCATGGCAATCGCAAATTTGGAGAGAATACTAAAGCCAGAACTATTGAGAAACTCTAATTTTTGAAGATCTAAGGTCATAGTGCTTGGATTGGTGGCTGCCACCTCAGTCAACAGATTATCAATTGGTTCGTATTCTGTCATTCCTGCTAGTCGTAATACTCCCTGAAAGTTAATAGTTGTGGTGTCTGGATGATATTCAACAAGATAGTTTTCGCCAGTTATTGGTTCTATATTCATTTTGATAATTTTAATTCATAAATATAATATCTTTTAGAGCTTGAAAACTATACTGTAAGTTGAACCATCGTTGTCACCAAAATGATTGAGTCTTTATTTGGCATAGTAGTAAATTTCCAGCCCAGTTGAGCCGCATAATCATTAATCATAGTTAAAAAACCCAACCTAGAAGCTTGATCGTCGGGGTTTTCGGCATTTCTTTCCATTTGCAGCACAAATAGTTCTTCAGGATCGCAGGTAAGTAATTCTTGGATAAAGTCCTGAAATTCGGCTACCTGTTGAAGATGAACACTATTAGTTGCATATAAAACAATTTGGGCTTCTTCTCGATCTAATAAATGAATCCCAAACTCAATTGAATGTTCGGATGGTGCATAATTAAACTTCATGGAATTTTCCAGTAACTCGTTGGCAATATAACTAACGGCGTGTTTAAGTTCTGCTTGTCTTTGTTGTTCACTCTGGCTTTCGCTTTGACGAGGAAAGAAAGTAGTCATGTAGTCGGCGACGAAATCGGCAGAAAGACCATTATTGCGCCATCTCTGCTGAATTGATAGGGAACTAGGGGAAAAGCCAATGTTCAAAAATTCGCGATCATTGGGAAAATCTGTTTGAAATTTGCCAAATATTTGTTGATTCATGATTTCTTGGTGGTGGGGACGGGCGATTCGCCAATCACCCCTACAGTTTGCGTTTATTGTTGTTTGAGAATTACCAGAGTGATATCGTCATATACTTTTTGTTTACCGATATGTCTGCGTACATCATCGATAACAGTTTGTTTAATTGCTTCTGCGGATTTTTGCCAGTTTTGACTGAGTATACGGCAAAGCCGATCTAAGCCATAAAATTCTCCCGCTAAATTTTCAGCTTCGGTAATACCATCGGTATAAAGGGCTAAAACTTCTCCTGGATTAAGCTTTACAGAAATGTGATGGATAAACTCGGCGATCGCATCATCTAAACCAAGAGGAAAACCCAGATCGATAGTATCAATTCTTTCTACTTTACCTCCCGCGCGAATGATAATGGCTTCTTCATGTTGACCACTCAAGCTAAATAACCCTTCTGCATAATTTAGTACCGCCAGAGTCAAGTTTTTATTGGTATTCATGCGCTGAATATTTTTATAGATCGTGCGGTTGAGGGTATCTAAAAAGATTACGGGATCGACTTCACGAATTTCTTTGAGTGTCCGTACCGCCGTTTGTGCCATCACCATTAATAGCCCGCTTTCTAAACCATGTCCCGTTACATCCCCAATCCCAATTGTGACAACTCCTTCATGACAAAGTACATCATAGTAATCGCCACCAACTTCTTCAGCAGGTTCCATAAAGCCAGCAATCTCTAAATCTTGAACAGCTTCTAATTCTTCTGGTTTGGGTAAGATTAACTGTTGCATCCGACGCAGTAAATCTAATTCGGCTGTCATGCGAATATTCTCCGCTTGCAGTTTTTGATTGAGAGCGATAATTTCCTGTTGAGCGGTTTGTAGTTCTTGATTACTTTGGTGTAACTGGTTCATAGTAATCTCTAGTTGCTTTTGAGCAGTGATATCTTTGACCACAAAGCTACAGCCAATAAATCCCTGCACTGGTAGGCGAATTGGTGTCAATTCTATCTGTAAGCAATATTGTTGGTACTGAATTTCTTGACGCAGTTTGCTTTTCTTTTTCGTTTTGGCTAACTTGAAATAAGCTTCTAATTGATCCGAGCATTGGTGTTCGAGTAAAGTAAAAATATTTTTATTAACAATTGCTTCTTCGTTTAGTAATACTCCGTGAACGGAACTAAACTGCATAATTTTGCAGAAATTGCTATTAAACTCAACTAATTTACCATCGCGATCGATAATGGCAATACCTTCAGAAGAATTCCGCACAACATTTGCCCATCTTTGCCGCTTCAAATAAAGCTCGCTAAATAAGTCTTGATTGTCAGCCAAAATATTTTCAAAACTTGCCAACCAGCAATCTTCTTGCTTCACCATGCGCAGACGCGTCATAAACTCTGTCTGGTTAATCGATATAGCAATGGTTAAATCTAAAAAACCCTGAAGATTACGACTAAAGCGATCGTGAAAAGCGAATTTGCCTTTACGATCTTTAGGACTAAATAAGTTCTCTAATTTTTGACCGATGAGAGTTTCAGGTTGACAATTGAACTCGTCACAAAACTCTGATGCAACTTCAGAAATGTGTAGAGATTCATCTAAGATTAGTAGTCCTCCTGATAGCACAAAGGGTAACTCCCTAGTATTTATTGTGGTAATGATTTAATCAAACTGAGTCAAAGGGAAGAAGTAGGGAAGAAGTAGGGAAAAAGTAGAGAAAAAATTATAAAATTTCTACTTCAAATACACAAGAAGATTGCTGACAACACATACAGCTAGTCTCTTCAGAAGTATAAGTACCAATTCTTTCTTCAACTGTCCCCTCACCGTGCAGCAGTTCCATGATTCCTGCGGCTACACCAGTTAACATCAAACATTGTGCAGTATCAGATTGTCCTTGATATTGTAAATAACCTAAAGCTTCATAACCATTAAGTGCTTCTAGCTTGAGTATTGCTTCTGGTTCGTATTCGAGAACGTGCCAATTTCCCCAACCCAAAGCATTAGTTACGGCAATTAAACCATACAAGCAATCTGATTCTTCTTTTACCATTGGGGCAATTAATTCATACCATTCAGGAGAGATGAGGATACCTCTTAGAGTATTGAGAGCGCAAACTTCCCCCGCAAACAGTAATAATTCTTTGGCAGTATTGTATAAATTTTCTCGGTGCATTTCTGCTAAAAAGCGAATGCAAATTAGATTATAAAAATCTGCTGGAGTATTAGCTAAATATACATTAAAGGCTGGTAGTAAGCCTTCTTCATTGCCGATAAAAGGCATTTCTACTAAAGCATTAATAATTTTTTGTTCGTCAATATTAGTATGATGTTGATATTCCCTTGATTGTATAGGATAGGTATTAATCGACTGTTTGGGGGAAAAAGTAATGGGAGTAGTGCGACGGCGATCGATTTTAAACTCACAGCGATCGCTACCTGCATTCATACAAGTTGTTTCTCTAACAGTTACGGCTTCTCCAGTAATGCCATGAATTACCCCCTGTAAATATCCTTCAGTAAAAGTACAAATTGGGCAGTTAGCATTTTGAAATCCTGTTTTCTGGCCTTCAACAAAATGAGAGCTATTAGCTGTAACGACATTATTATTAATCTGAGAAAAATCTAACGCACCATATCCTAAATGAGCGTACAATTGGGCTGCAACTTGCCATTTAGTTGCCAAATCATCGTCCTTGCGTAAAAAATTGGGAATATACTCCGAAAAAACCTCTTCTGCTGCACCTAAAATAATTTCTTTGCCTTTAATTTGATGCGTTCCTTCAATAATATTTTGTAGTCGTGCATTGTAATGGTGACAATGAATAACTACCTCTTTTTTACCGATTAGACGACGATAGCTTTCTGATTCGTAATTTAAACTAAAACGTTGCTGTAAATTTTGGGGATCGACCATCGAGCCAACCATAACACTTCTCCCATAGACGTGGCGATCGGACTTAATCAAATTATTTTAAAAGAATACTGAAATTCTAATCCTGATTGCTCAATAAATTTTATTTTTTTGCCATATATTACTATCTGTTGCCCATTTAAATTGCATTTTTATAAAATCTCTACACCCTAACCCCTAACCCCTAACCCCGATCTCAACAAGCAAATTAAATACCTGACAGCTTAGTACCTCTACACAGGAGTATCCAGTAACCAGTAGCGAGTTAGATATTATGCACTTTGTGACTCGAATAAATAGTAGCTTATGCTGACAAAGACTTTATTGTGATGAGCCAATCTTTTATAATTTATTTTTTGCTTTGCTTGATTTAGATTTTTAATAACTAAGTTTTCTGTTATTTTAAATTGGTTCTTTGAAGACAACCTTATTATAGATTGCGTTCGAGAAGTATGGTTTATCGTTTAATTTCACTATTTGGTTTAATTACTTTTATAGGAATCGGCTATATATTTTCTCATAACCGTAAACTTATTCCTTGGCGTACAGTACTTTTGGGAGTTGCTTTACAGCTAATTTTAGGAATCTTTATACTCAAGAGTGCGATTGGCTTAAGCGTTGTTCAATTTCTAGGTTCGGTTGTCAGACAGTTTTTAAATTTTTCCGATGAAGGTGCAAAATTAGTTTTCGGCGATGGTTTTGAAGAACATTTTATCGCCTTTAAAATTTTGCCGACAATTATCTTTTTTTCCGCATTTATATCTTTGCTCTATCACTACAATATTTTGCCTCGCATTGTGGCAATTATTGGATGGGTAATGATGAGAACAATGAAGACTTCTGGGGCAGAATCATTAAGTTGTGCTGCCAATATTTTTGTGGGAAATACTGAAGCTCCTTTGCTTATTAAGCCCTATATATCCAAATTAACTAAATCAGAACTACATTCAGTAATGACGGGGGGTTTTGCTACCATTGCAGGGGGAGTTATAGCTGCTTATATTGCTTTAGGGATTCCTGCCGAACATCTGCTTTCGGCTTCTGTAATGTCAGCCCCAGCAGCTTTAGCTGTTTCTAAACTTTTTTATCCAGAGACAGAAAAACCCCAAGTTCAAGGCAAAATTAAGACTCTACCTGGATCGATCTATGTCAACGGAATTGATGCGATCGCCACTGGTACAATTGAAGGACTCAAACTAGCTATTAATGTGGGGGCGATGTTGATTGCTTTTTGGGGATTATTAGCTATGATGAATTCTCTGTTAGCTGCGATCGGCAATCTAATAGAACTTCCTTCTTTATCATTAGAGGGGATTTTATCCTATTTAATGTTTCCCGTAGCTTGGTTGATGGGTATTCCTTTTGTTGACTGTCACAAGATAGGTATTTTATTAGGTAAGAAGATAATTTTTAATGAATTTTTAGCTTATATAGATTTACAAGAATTAATTGCTGGAGAGTCTCCTGATATTTCAGAGCGGGCCAAAATCATTGCTACTTATGCTCTTGGTGGTTGTTCTAATCTAGGAGCGATTGGCGTTCAGATTGGAGGGATTAGTGCGATCGCTCCTTATCGTCAACCAGATTTAGCTCAGTTAAGTGTTAGAGCTTTGGCTGCTGGTTTAATTGCTTGTTGTATGACAGCTTGTGTGGCAGGAATCTTGATTTAGGCTTGAGCTATCGACTGAGGCTTAAAAATCTCTGAACTGACGTTCGGTTAGTTCAATGATTTCATCGTATTCAAAATTGTTGAGCATTTTGCTTAATCCCCTAGCTAAATAAGCATTATTAGAAGGGATCTGTTCGATCAGTTGTAGAATTAAATCTGCATCAACTTCAATGGCAGCTTGCTTAAGCTTGGCAATCCATTCTGATTGCATATTTGCCAAAGCAGATATATCAATTGCTGGCGATAAATGTTTAGGCGTAGATAAACTGGGCGCTAAATTTTTCTTGTTTAGAGACGGATTGAGGTTTTTTACTGGCTGTTGAGTAGTGGAATTAACTAAAACCTGAGTGCGATCGACTACAGTAATGGGGATTTGAAACTCAAATATTGAGCCTTGCCCGACAATACTGCTAACTCTAATTTCTCCTCCTAACAGACGAACAAATTGTTGACTAATAGCTAATCCCAATCCAGTTCCTTTTTGAGATAAGCTTAGTTTGCTTGAAGAGGAAGTCTGCTTAGATTGGGTAAAAGGAACAAAAATTGATTCCAGTTCTGATGATAAGATGCCATAGCCAGTATCTTCTACCATAAAAGCGAGGCGATCGCTAGTTAATGAGTTAGAAATTATGGGTTGAACTTTTAGGGTTACTCTTCCTTGAGCAGTAAACTTGATGCCGTTCTCTAGTAGATTGATCAGGATTTGGTTTAGTTTTACGGGATCGGTTTGAATATACTGAGGAAGATGAGGAGATAGCTCGAATCTCAGCTCGATATTTTGACTACGCGATCGCAACTCGAACATTTTGGCTAAATTTTCCAGTAATAAATGCAGATCAAACGGTTTTTCCCTCACTGAAGCTGAACCTGCTTCTATTTTGGACATCTCTAAAATATTGTTAATCAAAGTCAGTAGATGATCTCCACTGCGTTTGACAGTTGCCAGATTTTCTCTCTGTTGTGGTTTGAGAGCAGAATCTTGCAAGGCTACTTGAGTGAAACCCAATATAGCGTGAAGAGGAGTTCGTAATTCGTGACTCATATTGGCTAAAAACTGGCTTTTGGCATGATTAGCAGCATCAGAAGCTTCTTTAGCGGCAATTAAGGCTTTTGTTCTCTGTTTAACGCGATTTTCTAATTCTTCATTGGTATTTTCTAAATCTCTAAAAGCAGTTTTTAACTGGGTCACCATCTCATTAAAAGACTGCGCCAGCAATTTTAATTCTTTAATGCTTTTTGCTTTAACTACAGGATAAAAATTAGTTCCCGTCTTCTTAGAGCGCGCACTCTGAGCGACGAGGTTAGCCACCTGACTTAAATGGGCAATTGGTTGGGCAATTTTACGCGAAGTATAAATACCCAAGAGAGTAGCTATAGCTAAAGCTATCAAACATAACCAAATTGTGTTGCGAGTGTTGGCATTAATTTCTGTCATAAAGTCGGCTTCTGGTATTACCACTACAATCAACCAATCTAAGCCGAGCTCATCTTGATAAGGTAAAATTTGAACTAACTGGCGCTCGCGCAGCATGGATGGAGTCCAATCTCCTAGCGTACCCTGTAGGTCATCTCCTGTTAGTTTAAAATCTAGTTGCTCTGGGCTTTTTATACGGTATAAACTGCGAAAATGCTCAGTTATCTGTTCCAATGTAGCTTTCGTCAGCGGGTTTTGGCTATCAATACCTCGCAAACGTTTTTCTTTCCCCTTTGCTTGGTCAAAAGTAAATGGTTCTTCATCTGTAGAAGTGGCAACTAAATAACCATTACGTTCGAGAATAAAAACTTGACCATTTTCACTGATTTCTATACTGCGCAGAAAATTACCAATGCCACTCAGAATTAAATCGACACCGACTATTCCCTGAGTATCACCCTGGCTATCTTGCACCAAACCTGCGGCAGTAATTCCTAATTCTCCGCCAGTAAAAGTGTAAATTTTGCTCCAGTTATTATTCTGAGTTAGTTGTGTTTTGATGTACCAAGGACGTTGTCTGGGATCATATTCATCGACCTCTAATAATTGTTGTTTTTGACCTAAATTATCTAAACTATAAGTTTTACGTTCAGGAACTTTAGTTGTTTCTTTAACATATATTTTTCCGTCTTCTTGCTTGATATAAATAAATTTTCCTGTCTTAGTCCCCAGATAAATAGCTCGTACCGAATCAAATAACTGAATAGTTGACCAAAAATCTTGTTGCACGGCGGGAAAATCAGCAACAGTTAATTGCTTTAGTGCGATCGCATTTTGTTTTATTTGGACAATTAAGTGAGGTGTTTCTAAATAACTTTCAAGATGCTTTTCTACTCCAGCAATGACTTCACTTCTAAGTTTGCTAGTGACCTTATTTACTGCTTGTTCTCCATTATGCCAAGAAAGATAACCTACTATTCCTACTGTGACAAATATTTGGAGCAAAAAAGGCAGAGTAATAATATTCTGTAAAGACAAGTTGCGATAAGATTTAGCTATCCTAAACAACAGTAGCTTCAATGGCATGATGGAAAGTTGATATCGAGATTTTCAAACAGATCGCATGGCTGAGGATTATTTTAAAAATAGAAGTCAAAAAGGGCTAGTTTCGCATCTAATAACTGTTACTCTGCCGTAAGACCGAACCTGCGGTGACCGCATTGCGCGCTCAGAATTTATATACACCCTTAGTAAATTAAGAAATGCTATATCATTTTTACCTGTCTACTTACTGTAATCTTTGGCATTAATAAAAATTCACTATAATCGGCTAAATCATCTATTCCTATTAAGCTAAACACAACTTCTACCAATAACCAAAAAAAGATTTTAACAACTAGCTTTTGCCACTGAATTTTCATAGTTATTTTCTCCTGGCAACTGACACAATGTATCTAGCCAAAGCTATAGGAGATAGTGTTTTTGCTCTTAAGGTAACTGATTCTCTAATAGCTACAAAAATTAACTTTGGGGAAAATTTTGCTTAATTAGATTTTCCAATTAGAGCAATTCGTACGCTATCGTAATGGGAGGAAACCCAATAATAATTAGTCATCCCAAATCTAAGAGTATATTTTTGGGTATAGGTACCGCGATTGCGCTTGCGGAGCAAGTCCGCAGGACACGCTGAGTCCTGCGGGTAATCGCGTTTCGGACTAGATGAGCGGTTAATTCTTCTCTGAGTCAGTTTCATTTTTGATTTCCTTTCTTGTTCCATAGCTATCTCAGCTGATTATTAAGTTAGAAATAAATCGGGAAGAATTAGAGATAAATTATCGAATTATCTATAAACCACCTCTAGATAGAAAACAGTAATTTTGTCTACTTAGTAATTTATGGCAAGAAAAAATTAATTACAATGAATGAACTTGGGGACAAACCAACGATTTTTTAGCTCGAAGCTACATCAAATGGCAAGAATATGCTTATTTGAATAATATTGGCTGGTATTCCCTACTTACTGTGCAGCGGTACTAGACGAGATTTATATAGCGGTTGAATTTCTTCTCTAGTTCATCCCGATTTGTTTTTATACCTAATGTATATAACAGATATGCATAGGTATAAAAACTATAAAATCTTTTTTTATTGCTTATTTTTATTGCTTACTACCTACTTGTCTATACAATGTAATCCC
>JASJDX010000262.1 GCA_030064975.1 Pleurocapsa sp. MO_192.B19 | reverse complement strand
CGACTTGGTAGCCTACGAAGATTTAAAAGTCAAAAATCTTGTGCGTAATCAAAAGCTAGCTAAGAGTATCAATGACGCTGCATGGTCACAACTAAGGAAATGGATCGAGTATTTTGGAGTTAAGTACGGTAGGTTAACTGTGGCTGTACCACCCCACTACACAAGCTCCGATTGTCCTAATTGTGGCAATAGAGTAAAGAAATCGCTTTCTACTCGCACCCATATCTGTTCCTGCGGTATTGAGCCTATGGATAGAGACTATGCAGCAAGTTTGAATATTCTTAAGAAAGCTACCCAAGGGCATTGGGGAAGTTGGTCTGATTCGTTAGATCTAAACGCTTGGGGAGATTTGACCTCTGTTTTGGTTGGTGGTAACACCTGTCAGGGTAAGTTGAATCGTTGAGCCAAGAATCCCCCGAATTTAGCGAAGCGGATTCGGGGGAGTGTCAATTAGCAAAGGAGTATAGTCATGGAAAGTGTTAACGAAAATACAGGATTTTTCAACCGTCGCTTTGCCCGAAATTTTATCCCCTTACCTCCTTTTCAAGTGCCCAAAATTGGTACGATCGCACCAGATTTTAGTTTGCCTCAAGTAGCTAGAGATCAAAAAGTGCAGCTTTCAGATCATCGAGGTAAAAAGCCTGTAGTATTGGCTTTCACCAGGATTTTTACAGAAAAGCTATTTTGTCCTTTTTGCTATCCTCATATTCAAGATTTAAGGGAACGTTATTCAGAAATTCGCGATCGAGGAGCAGAATTACTCATGATTTCTAGTACCGATCCAGTACAGAGTCAGCAAGTAGTTGAAGATCTCAATTTACCCTATCCTTTTTTATACGATCCAGATTGTCAAACCTTCCGTCGTTATGGTGCTGGGCAAGCTCTTGGCGCACCTTTACCTGCTCAGTTTATTATCGATCGCGATGGAAAAGTCATTTTTCGCCATCTATTCTCTTTTACTGATAGTAATGCAGAGACAGATACTATTTTGGCCCAATTGGATAAGTTGACAGAGAATCCGTAGGGACGAAAGGCTCTTCGCCTCTACAATTAAACTATCTAAAAATAGGAGGAAGAATAATTTGAGCGATCGATCCTATACATCCCAGGTGAATCAAAACATTGAGACTCTTAAGGTTGAACTTCCACACCTGTTTGAAACCGATATATCTTACAATATCTATACCAAAGATATCTTTTTCCAAGACCCTGTTAATACTTTCAAAGGTAAATTCAACTACCGTATTATTTTTTGGACATTAAGATTTCATGGCAAGCTCTTTTTTACAGAGCTTTACTTCGATCTGCATGATGTAAAGCAAACGGCTGAAGATATAATTTTGGCTAATTGGACAGTACGAGGTACTCTACGTTTACCTTGGAAGGCTGGTATTTTCTTTAATGGCTATTCTACTTATAAACTTAATGAAGATGGCTTAATCTACGAACACATAGATACTTGGGATCGCAAGCCAACAGAAATTCTGAAGCAATTTTTCCGTAAAAGTGAGGATTAGATTCAAATCAACATGGCGATCGCACAAACTGCTCGGTGTTGTAGCGTGCCTTGCCATCAAAACAACCTAAGATTATTAGATGTCTGTCAATCCATTAGATATTTTCGCCAATAAACCTGTCATATCAAAACAGTCGGTTAGTGTAGAAGAAGATTTTATCTTTCATTATCGACACGATCTGCCAGGGGAATTAGAAGCACCTGGAGGATTAACTCATCACTTAGTAAAAAACGATTACCCATAGGGTAATCGCTTTAATTTTTTTGTTTATTCTCTTAATATTGTTAAAGTGATTTTAAAATTACATCACAACTTTCTTCGCTAAACCTAAACTGCGTAGAACTTGAATTGCCCACCAGGTAACATCAATTTCCCACCAACGTTGACCAGCTTTGGCAACACGGGGTTTGAAGTGGTGATTGTTGTGCCAACCTTCACCATAAGCCAAAATACCGACCCACCAGAGGTTAAGAGAACCATCGTCACATTCAAAGTTTTTGTAACCCCAGAAGTGAGTGGCAGAGTTAACAAACCAAGTGCAGTGCCACAAAGTTACCGCTCTGACAAAAATACCGTAGATAACAAAAGACCAGCCGCCTAAAGCTAATAGCACTAATCCCAAAGCAATTTGAACCAAGATAAAGTTACTGTTTAACCAACGATAGTAAGGATCTCTATCAGTACGAGGTGCATATCTTTTATATTGGTCGTAGTCGAAGTATTTATCCTGTTTAAACATCAACCAACCCATGTGACTCCACCAAAAACCTCGTTTAGCAGAGTAAGGATCTTTATCATTATCTTCTGTATGGGCGTGGTGTAAATTGTGTCCTGCTACCCAGAAAATAGGGCCACCCTGTAATGCTAGTGCGCCGCAGGTTACTAAAATACGTTCTAACCACTTAGGCACTTCTAGGCTGCGATGAGTCAAAATGCGATGATAAGCTAAACAGATACCGATGCTACCACATAACCAGTGAAAGAAAATTGCCACACCCAAGGCAGACCAAGAGAAAAACCAAGGTGCTGACAAGGCTATAAGGTGAAAAGCACCAAAAAAGATAATGTTAACCCAACATAGTGCTAGCTTTTCCTCTGCTGGTTGAACCGATGGCTGGTTCTTGGGAGCAATCAATTGCTGTGTCATTACTAACTTGTCCTAAAATACTTTTGAAGTTATATCGATTACGCACTTGGCGTAGCCTGTGAGACCCTCGCTAGGCTTATAGTTGTAATCTTAAATAAGTTTTGCAAGTGTCGCTTACATATTGCAGTGTAGCAGTTATTATTTTTTACTGCAAGTGTTACTTACATTATTTGGTTTAATACTGATAGCTATTGAAATTTTTTGTTTAACTAAAATAGAGAAAAACAGTTGATACTATTACTGTTTAGCTTTACCGAGTTCTCCCAAATCAGAGATTTGATCTTTATGTCTACTCCCCGAAAGTCCACCAAAGCCCGCCTAATTGAAGCTGCTCTAGATTTGTTTGCCGAGAGAGGTGTTACAGAAACTACTACCAAAGCTGTTGCCGATCGCGCTCAGGTGAACGAAGTCACTCTATTTCGTAATTTTGGGAACAAGTACCGCTTGCTTTTAGCAGTAATTGAGGATTCGGCAGTGTTTGCTAAATTGGTTCATGCTTTGGTAGAAAAGGCGAATGCTAAGGATAATGTGGCAGATTTTCTCCAAGAATATGCTCGAGAAAGCTTACGTACCCTCGATAAAGCACCCGATTTAGTTCGTTCTATCGTGGGGGAAGCAGGTAACTATCCTATAGAAAATCGTTTGGCTTTGGGGAAAGGCTTGAGTGAAGCTAATCGTTATGTGGCAGAGTATTTGGAAGATGCGATCGCCGCCCAGGATTTAGAAAGCGATTTAACTGCTGAACAAATTGTTAACCTACTCAACTTCACGCTGATGGGTTATTTCGTATTAAAGTCTAGCTGCGAAGGTTATACCCTCTGGGATGAAGAAAATGATTTTTTAGATAGCCTAGTGAGATTTTTTCTTAAAGGTTCTTTTACTTTATCAGAAGCAACATCTACCGTTACCGAAACCAGTATAGTTAAAGTAGAACCTAAGGAAGTAGCTGATTTACCAGCAAGTTTAGTGCGATCTCTGTTTCGTAAAGCCAAAAAGACAGGAAAACAAGAATATGCTCTGATATACGTATTGTTTGCCGCAGGTTTATCAGTAGAAGAAGTTTTACACTTAAAGCGATCGCATTCAGTAGTGGAACCCCAACAGCACATTCTACAAATTAATTATGGTGTAGAGCGACAAGTTCCCCTAAATCAATGGGTAATGGGCTTTCGCTATGGCTCAACATCTACTAATCCCTTAATTCAATGGTTAAAAAGTCGTAAGGATGAACAAACGGCGATTTTTATTAATGAAGCAAGTGACACTATCTCTGAGGCAGAGTTACAAACTATATGGCAAGAGTTAACCGCAGATTTGTTAACCCCCCAAGGAAACCCCCCTGTAATCGATCAAGCCAGACAAACTTGGTGTGTAGAAATGTTAATGAAGGGCATGACATTAGAAGATTTAAGTATTCTCAGTGGCATGGAAATCAGGCAGCTACAACAATATGCCCAAAGAGCCAGAAATAAAGCAGCACTCGAAGCTGCGGCTCGTCTAGATCAAAAGAAATCTTGAGGAGTTGGTTGAATAGAAAAACCTATACTATATTCTCACACTATATTCCGCAGCAATTAGTGTGAGAAATTATCACATCATACTCATGCTAAGCAATCGCTTGTTGGTAACGCTGATTAATTTCATCCCAGTTAAGCACATTCCACCAATTCTGGAGGTATTCATCCCGCTTATTACGATATTTTAGATAGTATGCGTGTTCCCAAACATCATTCCCCATGATTGGATACATACCTTCCATAAAAGGACTATCTTGATTGGGTGTACCCATGACCTTTAGTTTTTGCTCCTTATCCAAGACTAGCCAAGCCCAACCACTACCAAACTGATTTTTACCAGCTTCGTTAAACTGTTCTTGGAATATTTCAAAACTACCAAAAGTAGCTGCAATGGCTTCGGCGATCGCACCCGTAGGCTGACCACCGCCATTGGGACTCATAATTTCCCAAAACATTTTGTGATTAACGTAGCCACCACCATTATTGCGGATTGTACTGCTAACATCTTCTGGAACACTATCAATTTCTCGCAGAATATCTTCAGCAGATTTACTGGCTAATTCTGGATATTGACTCACTGCCTTATTCAGATTTTTAGTGTATCCTGCATGATGCTTATCGTGATGGAACATCATAGTTTCAGCATCTATATAGGGTTCAAGAGCATTATAGTCATAAGGAAGAGGTGGTAATTCAAAAGGACCTTGAATTTCATCTTCTGCCATAACTATCTTGGGTAAACTTCCAAAAAGTACGGTAGTACTTCCAGCACCTAAAAGGAAAAGAAAATTGCGACGATTGAGAGCCATAGAATTTGACTTACCTAATTAATTTATGAAGTTGAATTGTTATTTAATACATATAATGGTCAAAGTCTTAATCTAATCTGAGATTTTAATAAGATTACCTGACTTAAAATAGCCCCGATAAAAGATTTTTGGTAGCAAGGTCTAATGCACCCCTAATTGTGTCATAGTCAGCGGTCAATAGTGGAACAAGTTTGATATTCTGCTGTTATTGAAATATTTATTAAATTATCTTTACATACTATACAGTATGGTATTGTAAAAATAAGATAGAAAAAATATCTGTAAATCCTTGAAAATCAACTTAAATCGTTATGCTCAAATTTGCTGGTTATTGGTTGATTATCACTAGTATTCTGCACTTTATTGGTGGATTTGTTTTTTTTCCTGAGCCACTAGCTGCGATCGCCCAGGCGGGATGGTGGAATGCTGTTTCGCCAGATCCCTTTAATATAAACTACGAAATGGAAGCAGCCTTCTGGTTTATGATGATCGCTCCAATATGGTTGATTTTGGGAATACTTTGCTGTTGGATACAAGAACACAAGTTAATTATGCCTGCATCTGTGGGCTGGATTTTGCTAGTTATTACAATCGTTAGCGTTGTGATTGAGCCAGTTTCGGGACTTTGGCTCTTATTACCACCAAGCGCAATAATTTTATTTGTCTCGATGCGAAATAAAGATCTCGATCTTTACCAGTCTGAGAAATAGAAATAATAGTGATTTCTAACCAGCTTTGATCATGAAAAAATCCATACGACTCACCCGTGAAGATTGTTTAGAAACTGGCTTACAGCTTCTTAGTGACTCTGGAGAACAAGCATTAACTGTCGAACGGCTATGTAAAGCGACGAGTCGAACTAAAGGCTCTTTTTATCATCACTTCAAAAATCATGATGACTTTATTGAAGCGCTACTGGAATATTGGCAATCTAAGTATACCGAGCAAATTATTGCAGCAGTAGATCGGCTAAAAGATCCAATAGCTCAACGTAAAGAACTTGACCGTTTAGCAGCAAATGTTGATAATCAAATTGAGAAGGTGATTCGCAACTGGTCAAATGTTGATCGGCGAGTTAGACAAACCATTAAACAAGTTGATGATCGGCGAATCAAGTATCTGACAAACTTAATTGCCAAATTAGGACAACTCGAACAACAAATTGCTTACGAGTTGGCTGTTATTGAATATGCAGCTTTCTTGGGTTTACAGTATTTATTGCCCGATCGCGATTCTAAGCAGATAGAGCATTTTATTACTCTTGTTACTGAAATTATCTCTTCGTATTCCAGCCAACAAAACAAATAGTTGATTTTGTTCAATCTTTTTAAACTGTTATAGATTCTGTCACCTAGACTACCGAGTTGTCTCTAAACTAAAGTAAAGAAAGACAATAACAAAATATACCGATCGCGTGAAGCGGGGTATTGCGTAATCGGCAGTTACGAATTTTAGAACGGTTATAAACAAAACTATGGATTTAATTGCACTTGAAAGTTTATTAGATAACACCTCGTTCGGAGTTTTATTGGTCACCATGTTGCTCTATTGGATCGGGGCAGCTTTTCCCAATCTTCCCTATTTAGCAACTCTGGGAACGACAGGAATGGCGATCGCCAACCTCTGTATGGCAACTTTATTAGGTTCTCGTTGGTTAGAAGCTGGTTATTTTCCCCTCAGCAATCTTTATGAATCCTTGTTCTTTTTAGCCTGGGGCATCACTACTATCCACTTCATCGCCGAAAGAATGAGTCGTAGCCGTTTGGTTGGCGTAGTTACTAGTCCTGTGGCAATGGGAATTACGGCTTTTGCTGCCTTGAGTTTACCTGTAGAGATGCAGCAATCTGCACCACTAGTACCAGCACTAAAATCTAACTGGTTAATGATGCACGTCAGTGTGATGATGCTTAGTTATTCTACCTTGATGGTCGGTAGTGCGATCGCCATTGGTTTTTTGATCGTCACTCGTGGACAAAAAGTTGAGCTCAAAGGTAGTTCAGTTGGGACTGGTAGTTTTCGCGATCGCATTAAGCAAAAAACTACTAAAACTTCTAGTACAGACAACGTTTTTGCCAGCGCTTCTTCTACTGGTAACACTGCAGTTTTGGATTTACCTCAAACAGAAACTGTAACTCTATCCCCTGAACGATTGAGTCTGGCTGATACTTTGGACAATATCAGCTACCGTGTGATTGGTTTGGGATTTCCTTTATTAACTATCGGCATTATTGCTGGAGGGGTGTGGGCAAATGAAGCCTGGGGTTCATATTGGAGTTGGGATCCTAAAGAAACTTGGGCGTTTATTACCTGGTTGGTATTTGCAGCATATCTCCACGCTAGAATTACTCGTGGTTGGCAGGGGAGAAAACCTGCTATCCTTGCGGCGATCGGATTTGTAGTGGTTTGGGTTTGCTACCTGGGAGTTAATTTGCTGGGCAAAGGTTTACATTCTTATGGTTGGTTTTTGTAACAGTAATTATTCTTTTACATTACAGGGCGTTCTTTAGAGCGTCCTTATTTTTTTGCTCCTTCTTTATCTTCACTTTTTCTTGATAACCTTTCGTCTTCCCCAAGGTTTAATTACAGAAATACCAATAATCACTAACAGCAATATTACTTGAACTACCGAACCGATTAAAACACCTTGGACATCCAAGCTATAAACAGGATTAGTAAAAACATACTGAAAACTGTTCCCGTCCACAGTGCAGCAAAAATAATATGTACGGATAATAGCCAATGTTTTTGTTTAAGAGTTAATTTTGGCATTTTGATTTAAAAATTACTTAGCATATTAACTATCAATATATTAAGTAATTTAGGGAAAGTCAATACAAACCAAGTAACCAGAAAAGTTTGAGTGTTTAAGACATATTCAAAATAATGCGGTCAAGAAGTTGTAAAAGAGCTTCTTGTTCTGGTGCGGAGATATCTTTAGTTGCAGCGACAATAGTTTTTTCGCCCAAAGGAGGTAAAATTCTCATCAATCTTTTCCCTTCGTCGGTTAACCAGATTCTAACCACTCGGCGATCGCGATCGTCACGTTGGCGATAAACTAAATTCCTTTGTTCCATGCGATCTACTACTCCTGTGAGGGTTGCACCTAATTGCTTGAGCTTGTCTGCGATGCCAGAAGTTGACAGTCCATCTTCTTCCCAAAGACAACATAGAACTAAATAATGAAAGGGAGTTAAACCATAAGGTTCTAATCGTTCTAAAAAATGGCGATACATTAGTTGGGAAGCTAGTTTCAGCTTATATCCCAAATTATAAGGAGCTAAAGAATGTTTCCATTGCGCTAGAAAATCGCTGTCAGATTTGGAACTAGACACTTTAAAATTACTGATTAGTTTAATCTATCTTAATTAAATATTTATCTACTAAATGATTAAGACTTAAAAAACTTTTATAGAGTAAAAACACAGCCCTTGTTGCTGATACAGTGCTGATACAGTTCAAATGGCTATTAATCATAAGTTTTTAATTTTCTAAGTTGTAGACGCTACAATTTATTCATACAGAAAAATTTACTTTAAAGTAGTAAGTTAGTAAGCATTTATCTCTAGAGATAGATATTTACTAACTTAGTTAGAAGTAATGCTAGGTTAAATACTGTTAATGCTGAATAAAACTAACTTAGAAAAATAATTCCGCTTTAGCGATCAAAACCCAAGAAAACTTTGGTGGTTTTTTCTCTAGCTAAGGGTTATGAGCAGTTCTTACCGCCAAATTAATCAGCATGGCATAATATAACTTTAAATTGACATAAGAGGACTAATATGAGCGATATACAAGAAAAAATACAACAAGAAAGACAAAGCGCCAGAGAAATTTGTGACCTTGAAGGAGCAACTTCTGGAGAATGCGCTGCTGCCTGGGATACAGTAGAAGAACTTTCCGCAGAAGCTGCACACCAAAAACAAAAAGCTCCCAAGAAAACTTCTTTAGAACAATATTGTGATGATAATCCTGATGCTCTAGAGTGTCGTGTTTACGAAGACTAGCAAAAAATATGTCTTTAGTAAGCCTAAAGTCTATAGTTAAATAACTATTTAGTTAACTTAGGTGAGGATATAATATATTCTCATCTTTTTTTTGACTTTACTCAATTGTTGATGCATTCTTAAAAATAATCTGGAGTTGTTTAATCTCGAACACAGATAACATTAGACACAATTTCAATAAAACAACAATGGATATTTGGTTTAGACCTCTAGTATGGATGGACTATCGTTTGGGAGTATTGCTGGCAGTAATCCTGCCGATAGTACTGTTAATCTGGGCTTTGTTCCAGAGACAAGAAGCGATGCAAAGACTACTAATTATTTACTGGCGGGTTGCCAGTTTATTGATGATCACCATTTATTTATTAATTCCTGCCTGGAAAGTGGGTTTTATTAGTGGTTTTGCGGCTCGTATCTTAATCGCGATCGCTCTCTGGTTTTGGGTAGATTTAAACGAAGAAATTCGAGATATACCTCAAAGTATCCTCAAGCTAGTGTTTACCTCCTGGCGTTGGGCGATGACAGCTTATTGTGTGTTAGGGGCGATCGCCAAGACAATTTTTATTCCCTGTGGCTTGTCTAATAGCACTATGGAAACCGCTTTTTGTCAAGTTTGGTTAGAAGCTCCCCAAGCATATCGTAATTTATTCCATGACAAACCTGGAAACGAAGGGGTTTTGGGCTTTATGGGAGCAGTAGGTTTAATTGTTTATCTGATTTATTTGGTTTATTTTGTGTTAATTCGTCTTGGTAAACAAGGACGCTCGGCATTAGAACAATAAAAATCTGAATGTTTTTAAAACCTAATCAAACTAATCATCAGCAATACACCAAGCTAAAAATATTATTATTCCTAGAGCTATTCCCCACCAGCTCAAAGATATCAAGCGAGTAACTAGGTCAAGAGGAATAAACACAAAAGCCTCTGATAATAACCAATTACCCATTAACAGTACAACTAAAATAACTATAAAAAACATAAATAATTAAAAAAACATAAATAATTAATTAATGATTACTGATTTTTATTATAAGCAACTGCGATCGCAGCAGATAGTAGTAGCCCTAAAGCAGGGGCGATCGCAATAATCCAGCCCCCATTGAGAAACAACAACCAACAACAGGCAAAAATTAGTGTCAAAGCAGCAAAAATGCTGAGTGCTATTTTGGTAAATGAAGGTTTCAGCCAAATTATGATCCCACTACCAACCATCGACCAAAGAGTAACCCACAATAGTTCGACTTGGTCTGATACCCACCACAATAGCTTTTGTTCTCCTAATACTGTACTAATTATTTGACTAGTCATTTGAGCATGAATTACCACCCCTGGAAGACGTTTTGCTTGTTGTCCTCTGCTAAAAGGAGTGTGATGTAAATCGTGGTTGTGTCCTACTACTCCCAGGAAAACAATTTTGTCTTTAACTAGTTTTTGGAGGGATTGCTCGGGAATAGTTAAAATCTTTCTGAGGGAAATAGTTGGAGGTAAGGCGCGACGATAGTTCAATAAAACTTGATACCCTCCAGCTTCAGGTAAATGATAGCCACCGCTAGTAGCCTTTAGTTTAGGAAATATAGTCTCCTCAATTTGTAATAAACCCTGTTGATTGAATTTTGCTGGGGGATGATCTAAATATTGAAGAGCTAGGCGTAAACTAAGAGAAAAGTCACTGTGGCATTCTTTATCGGGAGACATTCCTAGAATTTGACGGCGAATTGCACCATCATTATCGATCGCCCAATTACTAAAACCGACTTGCTGTGGAGGAAGTTGGGGAGGGGGAGTAATACTAACTAGTTGGGCTTGCTTAACCTTGACACGACAAATAGCAAAAAAATCATCAGTTTGGGCGACAGTATTAGCTAATTCTGGAGAGAAAGGAAAATCATGAATTACATCAGAAGCGATCGCTTTGGGTTGCCAAGGCTGTAGCCTATTTAGTAGTTGATTTAAAGCAGTATCGGCAAGAGAGCCACGCATATTCATTGCCATTCCCTGCTCTCGTTGATATTGGATGTCATTGTCATCGAGCGTAATGATCAAGACTCGTTCATCTGCGGGAGGAGTAATCCGCCAACGTATTAAGCGATCGTAAGTATTTAATTCTCCTGCCTGTAACCAGCCCCAAGATTGTATCAGCCAAACCAAAATACTGGCGATCGCACTAATTGCTACAATTGAAACCAATGATTTTGGTCGAGAAGTTGATTTGACAAAATTCCACTTTTTTAGCTTATTTTTCCGTAAATCAACCCAATAAGGCGGAATAGTTGCAGGATTTTGATAAATAATGGGTAGCCAGCTAGCACAAGGAAACTGTTTTTCCCAGCCTTGTAACTGTTCCCTTGCCATTCTGTTAGCAATGTAGAGAGAGTAGCCTTCGGCATAAGCTTGCAGAAAATATTTAACAAACTGTTGCGCCATAATATCTGGTATGGGCAAACGCATGACAATAGATTGGGGTAAAGATAATTGTCCCAACTCTTCGGCTAGTCCTAATCCATCACAGGAATTAAAAATTGCTAACTGTAGTCCTGAAGCGATCGCTTGTTTAAATCCGTGTCTTAGTTGTTCAATAGTTAAGTGATCTTCAGCATTAAGAGATAAAATTCCTTGTCTAGCTATGGTTTGGCTATGTCCCGCAAAAAAGATAATATCCCAGGTTTCTTGCCAGAGGCGATCGTATAATTCTTGGCAAGTTGGCTCAATCAGAAATACAACTTCCCCCTCGGCTAAAGAATTAAGAAAAGTGCAATCGGCTTCTAAATTTAAACCTTGACCATCACCTAAAATCGCCAAAATCCTAACTCGATTGTGCTTAAGTGGCTTGTGGATAATTGGTACGCGCTCAAAATTAAAATTACTAACGGCAATTTCTAATTGAGGGTAGTTTTCCACTAGATCCCAACAACACCAGGGTAGCTGATATATTTCAGGGCGATCGCTACAAATCAACATTCTGATTACTTCATGTCGATTTAATTCTTCTCGCAGGTGTTTATCAACATAATTAAAATGAGGAGAATTTAGCCAAGCTTGTAATTCTTGCTGTAATTTTGCTGCTGATTTGATTAACTGTTTGTGGGGAGCGATTAAACCATCATAGATAATTTGCTGCGGCTTAATGCGGTAATTTTTATCCTGTTGCCGATATTGCTGTTGCCATTGAGTTAGACATCGACGTAATTCTGTTGCGGGGGGTAAATTCCCTAAGAAACCACAATAAGCAGATTTTCCTTCCTGTCCAATTTCTAGGCTAACTTGAAACCCTGATTCAAAATCACCATTTAGCTTTAAGATTACTAACTTTGCCATTTGTTAATCAGCAATCAACAACTAACTATAACCATCAAATGATAAAGCTTTCTACCTTAATCTGCTCATCTAAAGAAAGCTCAACACTAAAACTTTCTCCTAATTTACCACTAAAGTAAAATTCAATAGTCTCTGTTTGTTGGGCTTGGGCGATCATAACTGGACGTTGAACTTCATCTAAAATAATTAGTTCCAAACCTTCTGGTAAGCGATGATGCTCTCGATCGTGGCAAACCGTAATCGAAATATTAAATTCTTCGTTGCTCTCAGGCTTGATGTTTAGTACTAAAGCAATATCATGGCTAAGATCTTCTCCTAACTTGACTAGCTTAACCCGACTAACTTCCCCAGAAAGGTTATCTATTGCTTTAGAAGACACTTTTTGGGGACTCCTAAAGTTGAGAGCGGCAGGAGGTGAAAATAGCTCATCTAAACGATGCCAACCTCGATCTAGTTTTCCTGATAACCAATTACTCAAGCTAGCAGATTGAACAGGGGAGGCGCGTTTTTGTTGACTTAGGTAGGCAGGAAATTTAACTAAAGATTCTAGTTGACCAAGAGGGAGTTCAACTTGTTTTACCTCGGGGATGAATCCGAGTAATGTTCCCTGGCTTAGAGATTCGTTGAGCCTGATTGCTACGTAACCGATTCTTTCATACCATACTTCTGGGGGAATAATAACTGTATCTTGGTGATTTAAAACAACTCGACATTCCAATTTGCCGTAACTAGGAATCTGGAGATCGGCAATATCCATCATTGTTTGGAATACAGGATTCCAGCTATCACTATCCTCTAGATTAGTCGCCCAACCTAATAAATTGAGATAAGAGTTAGCTACAGATACGGCTAAGGTGTTGAGATAAACTTGTTTAGCTTTACTTCCTTGGGATTGATAGCGACAAAATTGTTCAGCTTTGAGCCGACTCATTAAAGGAATAGTAATTGGTTGAGATATATCTGATTTGATGTTCATTGCTATAATTTTTTCCTAGCTACATGACTAAAAATACTTTTTTAATTCTGTTTCCAACAGAGGTGCGAAGCGACGACACCATCGATTGTAAAAACTACTTAAGGTGGGAATTGGTATATTTAGTTGTTGGGAAATATCCGACCAACTTTTGCCTGAAAACTTAGCTAGAGCAATTTGACTAAAGTTGGCATCTGGTCTATTTCTAACATGAGCATCCTGAAAAACTTCATCTGGATCTTGGCTAAGATATTCTTTGAGTAATTGACATAAATCTGGACAGGTTGATGGTTGTTGAATTTGCTCTAAGTCTTGATAGGAAGGAAACTCATATTTAGCAAATTTATTGTATCTTTCATAACATTTTAGGATGAATTTATCCAGTTGAAAATTAACCCAATTCATAAACTTTTGACTACCTCGATAGGGATCGTATAAATCAATATTGAGACATATATAAGTAAAAGTTTCAGTTAAAGCCTCGTCGTAAAGAATTTGATATAAACTAGGGGAAAATTTATTAACATGAGGACGCCCCAGTCTTCCTGATAGTTTGATAGCTTTAATTAATTCTGTGAGGGCATAACTTCTAAGTTCGCTGTTGACTAAGAATTTTTGCGCGCTTAGACCCATTTTTTTTAATTGGGTATCATTGAGTACTCGCCGAAAAGCCTCTATCTGTAGAGCATACAGATAAGTAGGTTGTAGCTGTTTAGCTCTTAGTAATCGCTCATTGTTTTGGAGTGGATTAGATTTTATTAAATATTGACGAAGATAATTGAGTAACTCTTCCTTAGCTTGGTTATAGATTTCTTGATAAACTCCTTTTAAGGGCGTACCATTAAATCGACGACACAAAGGTCGCGATCGCAAAATCGTCGCCGCAATATGATTGATAGCAGATTCTTTTTGAGTAGTGCTTTTCATAGTTTGAACTTGTTGCAACAGCTGTTGAATTAGCTGATGTCGTTCTTGCTCAAACTTATTGATGGTGGTCATTTATAGAGGCCTAATCAAAATAAAAGACTTTGAAAGATATTCA
>JASJDX010000261.1 GCA_030064975.1 Pleurocapsa sp. MO_192.B19 | reverse complement strand
AATTATTATTAGAAATTGCCGCTAGGTTTCAAGAACTAATTGATACTGAACCAGAAGTAGCTATTTGTGCTCGTATTAAATATACTCTGCAAAAAATAAAGTTAGATATTTAAGATTAGATATTTAAACTAACTTGAGTAACACCTTGACGTAATTGTTTTTGTCGCCTTAACCACGAAGCGCGAATTCCAGGACGAATAATTAGGGTAAAAGTTTTTGCACCCCAGCGGAGAAAAGTACTGTTACGCAATTTTTCTGCTTGAGCAATTTCTTGAGCCTGTAACTGTTGGATACGGATAATTTCAGGTTCTCTTTCCTGTTGAATTTGCGGTAATACAGCATCAATTTGACTGAGATCAATTTCTGATTTGTTTAACCAAGGAACTAAATAATTAGCTGCCACAATAACATCACGAAAGGCCATGTTAATACCTTGAGCGCGGATAGGAGACATGGGATGGACAGCATCTCCCAGTAAGAGTAATCCAGGGATTGACCAGCGATCGCAACGACCCACAATAACAGATAATAAGAGGGGTTGGGTTATGGTTTCTCGATGGCTACGAAAATATTCTGCTAACCAGGAAGGAGAAGTTGCAGCCAGTTTTTCTGCCCAATCTATATGTCTCCAGTCAAAATTATCATCAGAGTGTAACCCCCAGCCAATGTGTAGTTGACCTTCTGAAGCGCGAAATAAACCAAATCCGTCACGCTCTTGGAGAATTGAATAAAATATATTTTCTGATTTGGGCCATGAGCTAGAATCTAATTTAAACCAAAGAATATCAATATTATTTTGTAGCTGAGTTAAATTCAAGCCAGCCTGTTTCCTGATCATAGAATTACGACCATCAGCAGCAATCACTAAGTCAGCAGTTATTTCTCGACCAGAACCAAGCTTGACTCCAGAAACTCGTTCTTCAGAGCGTAAAATATCTCTAACGGGTTCACCTGGGATAAATTCAAACTCTGAATATGTTTCGGCTTGTTTAATAATCGCTTCAAGTAAATGGGGTTGAGAAACTGTAGTGCAGGGTCTACCGTTTGGTTCTATCGGTTCTTTAACTTTAAACAGCAATTTCCCAGATAATAAAAATTCCCAAGCATCAAAAGATTGATGAGGAACATCGGCAAGTAATTCTAATAATCCCATTTGTTTTAGGGCATTTAAACCGCTGGGCATTAATCCTTCACCGCGAAATAATCGCTTAAAATCACGAGATGCTTCTACCAGCTTGACATGGATTCCTCGTTTTATTAAGAGCAGTGCCATCGTAGCACCAGTAGGGCCTGCTCCAACAATTACAACTTGCGCCATTTAATAATTTAATATATTAATTTATTTATAGAAATTAACTCTCATTCTAAAGCGGCAGCATCAATTAAAATTTGCTCGTATTTTTGTCCGACTTTATCCCAGGTGTATTCTTTTTCTACCAAAGAACGTGCATTTTCCGATAGCTTTTCTCGTAGCTTCGGCTCAGAAAACAAACGACCAATAGCATAAATATACTCTTCTAAAGTGTTAGCCCGCATCGCTCTAAGAGGAACTTTTGTACCATCGACTTCAAACTCTGCCAAAGCGCGATCGCTTCCCACCACAGGCACTGCTGCTGCCATTGCCTCTAGGGTACGATTTCTTAAGCCATATCCCCGACGAATTGGAATTACACAGACAGTTGCCCAATGAAGATATTCCACTACACTGCTGACTTTTCCCGTTACCATAATTCCAGGTAAATCATTTAACTCTAATACTTCGGCTACAGGTTTAGCACCAACTAATTCTAAAACCGCTTCAGGATAACGCTCCCGAATTGCAGGAAATACTTCACGTGCTAAAAAACAAGCAGCATCAATGTTGAGGGGTCGATCCATGTTGCCCACAAACACAATTCTTTGTCCCCCTTGGTTGGTAATCCGACGGGGAAACTTAGTTAAATCTACACCATTGGGAATCACGGTAACCGAACTTTCTGGCTCTAGTTTTTTAACCATACGACGGTCTTTGGTAGTTACAGTAACAATTTCGCTAAATTTTTCTAAATAATTTTGTTCGTAGCGTTGTTGTAACTTGAGATTAATTTGATCCTTCAATTCGTTATCCGAATCTCCTGTTTCTAACTGTTGCTTATATTTGCCATACTCAGAAAAGTGTAAATTTAAAACGATCCCTAATTTTTCGTGCCACTTAGGATTGATATAAATCTCATCAAAACTATCTTCGCAGACAATCATCTCAAATTGCTCATCAGCGATCGCCTGATTGATCCACTCTGCCATTTCTGGGCAATAGTTGTCTAAAACATCTGGTGGTGTTCCCTGTTGGATAAATGTCCCTAACCGCTTTGCTCTATCGATTAACCCCAAAGGTTCGTTAACTTGCTGTACCGTCGGAAAAATGACTAATTCTGTCACCTGTTCTCGGAGAGCTTCAATTTCGGCATCAGTAACTTCTGGGTTAAGGCGAGTTAACAGAGTAATCTGATGACGAAGATTAAGATATTGGAGGAAATGAAATGTTCTTAACTGTTTTCTGCCTTTAGTGGCTGGATAAGGAAAAGAAGAGCAGAGAATTAGAATATTCATACACTTTTAGTCATAGAAACCATGGCTTTAAGGTAAAACTACCAATAGAAAACTTCATAAATAGCCGATCAAATTTGTCATCGAGATATTCAAGAAATTGGCTCGTTTTTTCGATCTTAAGCTCAATTCTCAAATAGTAAAAGTTAGATTTTGTTTTCCTACCTAATAATCGCGTCGATTATTTTCAGTGTGCTGTAAATTTTATTTCAGAGCATACGACAGTTAAATTATGAAGTAATTATTAGTGGTACCTTAATTAATTAATGAATCAACCTTATTCTTTTAACAATAAATAAAATAAATTACCATTACCATTAAGTTTGCCTGCTCTTTCTCCTGCAACTTCTCCACTGCCCAAGAAAATATCAACTCTGCCCGCACCTTTAATCGCACTCCCCGTATCTTGATCTAAGACATAGCGACTAACTACTCGTGTCTTAACTTCCCCTGTTGGCTCTACATCAGGAATGGGGGCAACAATTAAGGCTAATGCTCCAGGAGGCATTAAAGATTTGTCCGTAGCAATGGAGCGATCGCCTGTAACGGGAACACCTAAATTACCTGTAGGCGGCTTACCATCAGTTTCGCGAAAGAAAACAAAGCGGTTATTACGAGGAATATACTTATCTAAGTGTTTAGGATTAGCAGCAAAATAATCCAGTAGCTTAGGCAAACTCAACTCATCTTTGTCGAACACACCATCTTTAACTAATTCTCCACCAATACTGACGTAAGGATAGTTAGTAGTTCCGCCATAGCCGACACTCATAGTCGTGCCATCAGTCATTTTTAGCCTTGCCGAACCCTGTACTTGGACTAAAAAAGCTTCCAGGCGATCGCTTAACCACACTAGTTCTTGACCTCTTAAAATGCTTTTATGAGCGGCTAAACCATCTTTGCCTTCTAACTGAGCGCGGGTGGGGTGAGGGGATGACCAACGGTTAAAATTAGCGGGTTTACGGTACAAAGGATAGCGATATTCCGCAGTCCGAACTCGACTAGCAGTATATGTTGGTTCAAAATAGCCTGTAAATTCAACTCTACCCCGTTTATCTTTCCCTTCGGACTGATAAAATACAAATTCCTCCTTGACTGCTTCTTCCAAGGCGACAGGAGAATCAGTAGTTAATAATAATTCTTTAAATCTAACTAGCGATCGCTTGGTGCGTTCTAAATTAAACTCTGGGCTAGCATATTTACGGTAACTTTCAACCGCTTTGGGTGTACTTAAATAATACAGACTATGGTCGATCGCCTGTTGTAAAGCCTGACGTTGAGACTCATTCCAGCCAGCCTTTGTCGTCGTTTTGGGTTGAGCAGCAGGACAATTGGGGTTAGTACCCCATTGATAAACCGTGCGTCGTTCTGAATTAACCTCATTGTTGCCCAACTTGCTATCTAAGCCAATATGCTTTAGCTTGACAGATGGGACTAGCTGTAAAGGAATAGCCTGAACAATTTGTCCCCAAGAAGTAACTGCGACTACACCTAACCCCAAACAGAAAGTAGAAATCGATTTGATCATAGCAAAAGCGATTAACAATCAAAATTAACCACTCCAGCCTATACGATCTTTCCAGCGATCGACACCACATCTAAATCTGACATCAAAATCTATGATCTGGCAGCAAATTTTAATCGTAAATTAAAATTTGCTTAAACATATTCATTTATACTGCAAAAAATCAAAGAATTATTTAGAGTAAGATTTGGTTTTTTGCCTTAGCTTCGCTACATCAAAATAGAGCATTTAATGTCAATCAACGATTCCAATTCTGTTAATCATGTTAATCAATTATTAGCAGCTCTACCAAGATCTCAATACCAACGTCTTCTACCCCATTTACATTCAGTTCAACTTACGGAAAGAGAAATTATCTATCAGTCTCAGGAAACTATTCGCTATGCCTATTTTCCTGAGCAAGGTTTAATTTCTTTGGTTACTATTTTAGAAAATGGCGCGACCATAGAAGTAGGAAGAGTTGGAAAAGAAGGGATTGTGGGACTTTCCGCAATTTTAGGTGCTAATTCCAGTATGTATTCGGCAATGGTTTTGATTGCTGGTAGTACTATGAAACTAGAAGTGGAAATCTTGAAACAAGAATTTCATCGTGGAGAAGAATTACAAAGACTCCTGCTACTCTACATTCAAGCTCGTCTAAATCAAGTAATGCAAAATACAGCTTGTTATAGTCAACACCTAATTGAGCAAAGATTTGCTCGTTTATTATTATCGCTTCATGATTGTCTTCAGCAAAAACAGTTTGCTTTAACTCAAGAGTTGATTGCAACTACTTTAGGCGTTCGTCGTGCTAGTGTAAATAATGCTGCTATTAATCTTCAAAAAGCAAAAATTATTGATTATAGTCGCGGTAATATTACTATTATTAACCGATCGGGGTTAGAAAGGTCGGCTTGTGAATGTTATTCGACAATCAAAACTGAGTTTCAAAAATTATTTAGTTTTAATGTCAAATAGCGTATATACAAACCTGGCAAAATTTTGTAATCATCAATACATAGGAGTATCACAGTAATCACGTTATTAAGTGCAATTGGTAGAACATGAATAACCTAAGTAGTCAAGAGCTATCCGAACAATCAATGATTGAAGCTCATCTTCAGGGTTTTGGTGAACAGGTAGTTAGTTTATGCGATCGCGAATCTGATTGCCAACTATCTGCTCAAGATGCCTATCAAGAAATTAGACAATTGTGGCTCGAACTAAAGCAAACTCAACCAGAAATTATTGAATATTTTCAGGAACATTAATTAAAACTAATTAACACTAAATGACTAAATCAGAATCAGCAGTCACTTTTGGAGATTGGGGAAAGCTTGCTATTAAAAAACACTTTACCAAGATTTTGAAACACGAGGCAGCAGTATTAAAAGACAAAGATCCAGAAGAATTACATCAAATGAGAGTCGGTATTCGGCGTTTGCGTAGTGCCATGATTGGTTTTGCTCCTGCGATCGCTTTACCGAAAACATCAACTGAACAAATAGCAGCTAAAATCGGCAAAGTATTAGGAAAACTAAGAGATTTAGATGTTTTGCAACTGGCTATTGAGACTGAATACATACCCAACTTACCATCATCAGAACAAAAATATTTAGCTAAAGCTTCTAAAGTAATTACAAAAAAAAGGGTAAAAGCATTTAAACAAGTTAAATCTACTTTAAAAGGAAAAACTTATCAGAGTTTTAAACAAGGCTTAAAAGCTTGGTTAAAAAAACCAACTTATACGGCTATTGCTGCAACTAAAATTGAGTTAGTTTTAGCCGATTTACTTTTACCCCAAGTTAGTCAACTACTATTAAACCCAGGATGGTTTGTTGGAGTGGATTTTATAGAAGGAGAAATAAACTGGGAGCAAAAAAAATCTTTGGAAAATGTCGGAGATCTTTTAGAACAGAAAGAAAAAGTACTCCACTGTCTTAGAAAAGAAGCCAAAAAAACCCGCTACAACATGGCTTTATTTACTCAGTTTTATGGTAGACAATTTCCTGATTATCTCCAAAAAATCAAAAACATTCAAGAAATTACAGGTACAATCCAAGATTGCTTCGTTCTAAAATCTTTTCTCAAACAAATATTTAATTCAGACTTAGAGCGATATTTACCTAATTTAGTTCAACAATTTAAACAAAAACGCTATCAAAAATGGCAAGAATGGGAATCTTTACAACATCAATTTCTTGACTTGACAACTAGACATGAGTTCCAAAAAGCGATCGTCGAGCGTGGTTAAAGTTGGGCAGACTCAATTATTCACTTTTGTAGAAAGACGTGCAAAATATTAATCTCAGATTTAATAGATTTAATCTCATTTGAGTTAAAACTATTTAAACAAGTTTAATATTTTCATGTCTAATAATAAACCTAGTACTAATACAGAATTAGCTAAAGAACGTAACCGTGCTGCTGCTGAACGCACTTTAATGGCTTGGATTCGTACCTGCTTATCATTAATCAGTTTTGGCTTTGGGGTCGATCGCATTATTACGGCACTACAAAAATCTTTAGTTTACGAAAATATCGATCCGCTTCATTTGACTCGAATTTTGGGTCTTTCTTTTATTGGTATTGGCACTTGTGCCATAATCTTGGCTGCTTTAGAACATCGCCAAGAACTGCATCACATTCAAAATGACAATTATAAATATAAGCATCGTTCTTCTCTAGCCTTTGGCGTTGCAGTATCTATATTTATTACTGGTTTATTTGCCTTTGTTGGTATTGTAATCAAGTCTTATACAAATTAACTAAAATTATTTGCTTAAAAAACCACAGTGACCCGATTTGAGCCACTGCTGCTGGAGTTGAACTTTAAGCTGGCTATTTGATTACTCTACTGTATGACCTGCCGCCACGATCGCCTGTTTTATGGAAGCTTCTGAAGCATTGGTTTCCACGCTTACTTGTTTAGTATCCAAATTTATTTGGACTTTTGCCTCTGGTTCATGAGTAGTAATCGCTTCTTTTACTACTGTTACACAGCCATCACAAACCATACTCGGTACTTGAAGATTAATAGTCATGAAAATAATAATCCTAAAATACTAAATTTTTAACTCGATCTCTATTTTGATCTCTATTTTAAAATTAAACTGAGCTGACGACTTCCAAACCAAGATGCTTGATTAATCTATCGATATCAAAATGCTGTTTCATCAAATTTTGAATTTGTTGTACTTTAATCGCTTCGTGGATCGGCACTTTGCCAAAGGAATTATCAACAACTTCTACTGTGGTCAAAGTATCAGTGTCTACAGATAAAATAGGAATGTCTAAACTTTCGGCACGTTGAATGATTAAATCTTTAGGTGGAATATGACCAGTTAAAATCAAGCAATGAGTAGAAGTTTCCAAAGCTGCCATTTGTAGTTCGGCGCGATCGCCACCAGTAACCACTGCCATATTGTCTCTCTGGCGGAAGAAGCCCAAAGCTGAGTTGACGTTCATTGCCCCAATACTAAGACTTTCTACCATCCAGTCTAAATGCTCTGAACAACACAAAACTTTAGCGTCTAATCGTGTGGCTATTTCTCTAACGCTAACACTATTGAGAATGCGATCTGTTGGGATCATTCCCAAAACAGGAATTCCTTGGTCTTCTAAGTAAGGTTTAATTGTCTCAGTAGCCTCAGTTAGTTCTACTTGGGGAATATCATTAATGACAATTCCTAACAAGCGATCGCCTAAAAACTTTTTCGCTGCTAACAAACTACCCACCACAAGTAGTGGGTGATATCGAGATACCAATAAAATTGAAGCGTCTACTGCTTCGGCAACTTCTGGTATTGACAAATTAAAAACACTACCTTCCCAGAGATTACTAGGGCCTTCTAATAAGACCAAGTCAGCCTCGATCTGCTTCACATAATTCTGTAAAGCTTGAGAATAATTTTCTTGATCGTCTCCTTGCAAACGTCGATTAATTGTGTGACGATCAAGAAATAGTAAAGGAGTTTTGACCTGATTGGATGATAATTCTAAAGTGGTTGCCAGGAAATCAACATATTCTGTTTTTTCTGTATCGCTAGAATTTTCTCGGAAATCTGTTGCTAAAGGTTGTCCATAACCAATAGATATTTCTCTTTCTAAAGATAAATGGCTCAAACCTAGAATAGCTGTTGATTTGCCACTATAAGCCTCAGTTGAAGTTATCAGAAGATGTTTAGCAGATTTAGCCACGCCCGCGCTCCTTTTTAATTATTATTTACTCTTTTCTATTCAAAGCGCAACAGTTTTCGATAAAAATTACTAGGAAAATCTGTTGACTTAGAACGTTTAAAGTTCATGATGACATCAATTAGGTAATCAATAAACTCTGAGTTAGACAAAGTTACCTCGTAACTCAATTCTGCCTGTCCATCAAACTGTAAACGACAGCGAGTTAACTCTGAAGGTAGCTTGGATACATACCAAGTAGCTACAAAAGGAATGCTTTCTCCTCCTTCGATCTGTCGTTCTCCTTCTAAAGATGCCTGACGATATAGAGCTATTGCATGAGGGAGCCAACTATGTTTATTTTTAGAATAATAAGGTACATAAATAATTACGTCTGCTTTGCCAGCAGGTTTTATTTGTTCGATAGTAGACATAAATAAAAACTAATAAGCGTTAACTATTATGCTTTAAGTATTTGAGACTTACTACTTTATAACATCAGTTTTTTCAGACCACCTCTTAATTCAAGAATTCAAGTAAGACTACTGAAAATTATTTATCTCCTGATTGACCAACACAAAAAAAAATGCTCCCCATTGCTGGAGAGCATTTTTTTATTCATTGATCAAGCTTCAAATATTACCCGTTGATTGAAGGAGCAGTTAGTGCTACAGTCGCAGCTTCTGCACTTGCCAAGTCTAAGGGGAAGTTGTGTGCGTTACGCTCGTGCATTACTTCAAAACCAAGGTTAGCTCTGTTTAGAATGTCTGCCCAAGTGTTAACTACACGTCCTTGTGAATCCATGATGGATTGGTTGAAGTTAAATCCGTTCAAGTTGAATGCCATGGTTGAAATACCCATTGCCGTGAACCAGATTCCAATTACGGGCCATGCACCTAAGAAGAAGTGTAGACTTCTGGAGTTGTTGAAAGATGCATATTGGAAGATTAAACGTCCGAAGTAGCCGTGGGCTGCGACGATGTTGTAAGTTTCTTCTTCTTGACCGAATTTGTAACCGTAGTTTTGTGATTCAGTTTCAGTTGTTTCACGAACTAAGGAAGAAGTTACCAAAGAACCGTGCATTGCGGAGAATAATGCTCCACCGAATACACCTGCTACACCCAACATATGGAAGGGGTGCATCAAGATGTTGTGTTCTGCTTGGAACACCAACATGAAGTTGAATGTTCCAGAAATACCTAAAGGCATTCCATCAGAAAAACTTCCTTGTCCTAAAGGATAAATTAGGAATACTGCAGTCGCTGCGGATACTGGAGCAGAGTAGGCTACACAAATCCAGGGACGCATTCCTAATCTGTAGGATAATTCCCACTGACGACCGAGGTAAGAAAATACACCGATCAAGAAGTGGAAAATAATCAATTGGTAAGGTCCACCGTTATACAACCACTCATCTAGAGAAGCTGCTTCCCAGATGGGATAGAAGTGAAGACCAATTGCGTTAGACGATGGTACAACTGCACCAGAGATGATGTTGTTACCGTAAAGTAGTGAACCTGCTACAGGCTCTCTAATTCCATCGATGTCTACAGGAGGTGCTGCAACAAAGGCGATTAAGAAACAAGTAGTTGCAGCTAGGAGTGTAGGGATCATCAAAACACCGAACCAACCGACGTAGACGCGGTTATTGGTGCTAGTAACCCACTGACAGAAATTCTCCCAAGTGCCGCGCGTACGCTGCGTACTTAGTGTAGTAGTCATATGTATTTATGATTGCGTGTTATTTATTTTTCAAGGTTCTAGATTTAGAACAGGATGGGAAACGGGATAAAAAATAATGTGTTTCGCTTCATCCATGTAAACAGAATAACTAAGTATTTCTACTTTGTCAAGTTTTGTAAACTTTTTTTTGACTAGATCTATCTAAAGTTGTGTCAACAATCTACTCGAATTCAGATAATTCGATGAGCAGAGTAACTCTTCGCAAGCAAGCGTCACTAGACGCGACTTCGAGCTGTGCTCGTGCGTTTGTGATGGCGTAATTTGTCGGGAACCCGCAAATTACGCCCGAAAAGGCGTTTATGACCGAGAGGGACGCCGAGGAAACCTAGTCCTACGTCCTTCGGACGCGCTGAGTCTGCGACTTGCTTCGCAACCGCGAACAGACTTGTTCCGCAAACGCCATATCCAATTGAGGTGTTAACGAACGTGGCAGAGTATCGCTAATTTAGAATATTTGAGGTTAATTTCGACTATGTTCCCAGTCCAAATTGAGTTACAATTTATTGTTGTTCAATTGTGTAAGGAAGACTGAGATCGCCAGAACGAACACTATAGACTTGATAAACACCAAGTAATGGTCTCTTTTCATCAGAAGTATTAACTTCCATATATGCAGTTACGCCATCAAAATTAAACTCAGTGTTGCTATTAACCCTTTGAGCAGGTACTAAAACTTTCAAGGCTGGCTGCCTGACACAAGTAGCTGAAAGCATTGATATTTGGTGGAAAAGAAGAAAAGGGAGAGTATTCATGGTTAGCTAAAAATGAACCGTTTTTAGCCTTATATTCCATGCTGACATCTACCCCTCTTTATCATCAACTGCTAAGTTTGCTGAGTCAACACGCTAAATACAAAGATTTTCGGCATCTCAAGGCATTGGCTTGGATGATCAATGCACTAATATGTAGCAGTAAAATCAACCTCAGTGAATGGGAGTCTTACGTCATAAGTCGGGCTAATCAAGCTCAAAGTATCGAAAGAAGATGGCAGAGATTTGTTCACAACAGTCGAATCAAAGTCAAATCTTTGTATGTACCTCTAGTAATGGCGGCAATAAGTAACTGGAATTGTCAACGCCTTTATTTAGCATTAGATACAACAGTGTTGTGGAATCGATACTGTATGATTCATCTTTCAGTAATTTGCGGCGGTAGAGCAATTCCTTTATTGTGGAAAGTGATGGAACACAAAAGTTCTACCGTGGCATTCAAGGAATACAAACTGATTCTCAGGCTCGCACATCGATTACTTTCTAAGTATCCTGATGTCATGTTGCTGGCTGACCGAGGTTTTGCGAATCATCAGTTAATGGACTGGTTGACTACTATTCAATGGCACTATTGTCTGCGTTTACCCTGTGACGTAATCATTCATGGAGCAAGAAGACATCCTATCGAATTGAAGTATCTTTGTCCGCCAAAATCAGAGGCAATATTCTATCATCATGTTGGACTATGGCTCGATGGAGAATGTTGCAGCAATTTGGTTTTAGCCAATGTGAAAGGGGCGAAAGAGCCGTGGGCTGTTATTACTGATGAAGAACCAACTTTACAAACCCTTTGGCAATATGCTCTAAGATTTCGCATTGAAGAGTTATTCCTTGACTCCAAATCAGGAGTATTTCAGATGGAAGAATCTAAAATTCGCGATCGCAAAGCCTTGGAGCGTTTATATTTGGTTGTAGCATTAGCTCTTCTATTTGCTACTTCTCAAGGTATGGCGGTTCAACTAGCTGGACTGAGACAAAGAGTAGATCCTCATTGGAGGCGCGGTCTAAGTTATCTCGCGCATCGGCTTACGATGGCTTAAAGGCGTTCTCCATAAAGGTCGAAGTTTATTTGATCCTGTTCCTTTACTTGCTCACGATTCTCAACCTTGCTTTGCTTCGTTAAAAGCTAAAAAACAATACTATGATGCCATCTGGTTCAGTAGAATTCGGGAGGTAAAATGCTATTGCTGAAAATGGTTTCACTGAAATGTGTCAGGCAGCCAGCTTTCAAGGTATTATCTTGACAAACAAGGGAGAAACCTGGAGAATCCATATACTACGAGAAGAAGATGGCTTTCGCTGTGGCTTAACTCAAGAATCTCTCAGTCATGATGATAGCCAGAGCATTTGTCGCGAACATGAATAAATCAAATCTAGACAAAAGATTTGGCTAATTCTTTTAAATTACGAATTAGTCTTATAAGTTGGTTAGAAAATTAAACTAAATAAAAATAATATATGATTGACTGTTTCTGAGATAATTTATCGCTTGTGCCTTAATTAGAGCATGACTGTGGAAGAGAGGCAGAGGCGGAGGAGAACAGAAAGGCAGGGGGCAGAGGAGAACTCACCGCCACAATCTCGCGGGTTGTCTGCTCAATCAAACGTTCAGTGACGTATTCCAGTATCGCACACTGCTTCGAGTAGAGAGCGTCAAATTTCAGAGCAAAATTAGCGCTCGCTTTACCTCTTCACCCCCAACAGCAACAAAATCTCCCTCACTGGCACTTTCTCCGCCTCCATCTCCTCCACCCTTGCTAGTAAACGATACGGAATATATCTACTTTTCTTGAGATAGCGATCGCTCTCTAGCAGGCTAAACAGCAGCAGAGAGAGATATACAAGGTTAAGGGAGAGGTTGGAGGGGAGAAATTAGAAGCTGAGTAGGCTTCTAAAGTTGAAATACCGTATAATTAAGTCACGGAAACTCCCCGAAACCCAGCAGAAGCTGATGGTACTAGTAAAGTAATGCAATAACTCTCCCCCTACTTGAGACATTCAATGCCAACTATAGGCGCACAGTCGAGGAAATCCTGCCAGAACTCTTGACCAAATTCCTGTACTCCTTCAGGAGAGACTATAGGTTGATGCCAACGAATCTCTTTAAAGCCAGCAGTTCGGAATGCCCATTCATAGGTGGCTCGGCTCAGGTAATAGTTATAAAGGCTGAACTTCTGTCCGTCAACAGAGAATGTTATGGTGATTGGCACCCCTTCGGCTAGCGACTCGGAAATACTTTTGGTCAAGCCATATTTTTCACAGAGGGGATAGGATTCAGGAGACTGTGCGACATTGTCGTTGATGGCAACAAAACGACCGCTCGGTTTCAGATTGGCAGAGATGGTCTGACACATTTTGAGCAGTTGTTCTTCCGTTTGGGCATGATTCAGCAAATAGGAGGCAGCCACCAGCTCGAAGCTGCCAATTTGACTAAGTTCACACACATCAGCGACAATATATTCAATCCCGAGGGGTTCTCTAGCTTCTTCCTGTTTTGCTAGTTCAATCATTTTGGGAGAAAGCTCCACACCCACCACCCTTGTAGCACCCAAATGGCTAAACTGTCTGGTATAAAATCCTTCTCCGCAACCGAGATCGAGGATTGATTTTCCCGCTAGCTCACCAAGTAAATTCAAGTAAGTATAGGCATCAATATATCGGTTCTTGGGTAATTGATGCAATTGTTGATACTGCTGGGTTATGTTGTCATAGTAAGCTGCCATTTTTAGCCTCCTTTTTGGGATTAATTGTCATGGTTATTTGACCTATGCTCCCAGTCCCAATAGAGTGGGACTTTAACGTTGCTCAATGGTGTAAGGAAGACTGAGATCGCCAGAACTCACACTATAAACTTGATAAACACCAAGTAATGGTCTATTTTCATCAGAAGTATTAACTTCCATGTATGCAGTTACGCCATCAAAATTAAACTCAGTGTTGCCATTAACCCTTTGAGCAGGTACCAAAACTTTCAACGTATCCTCTTGAGATACAATGGAAAACCCTGGAGAATCCATATACATTGGCATTCCTGGGTTAGTAGGAGGAAGAATCACACTCTTGTCTTCTTTCTTAAACTCTTTAACGGACAAACCTCCAGTCACACGTTCATCTTGAGTTAAAACAACCCAGTGAGTGTGAAAAATTACGCCATCATTACCATAGTCATTATCGTTATCTTCATCCCACAAAGGAGTATCGTCAAAATCGGGATGGGAAGTAACTGCTAAAGCCACAATTCCCTCAGTAGAATTAAAGCCAACATCTTCTGGTTTAAGGGTAGT
>JASJDX010000260.1 GCA_030064975.1 Pleurocapsa sp. MO_192.B19 | reverse complement strand
TTGGCTTCTTTAAAAAAGATTTTTCCAGGTTCGGTAAGCTGTACCATGCGTTTGGTACGAAAAAATAGCTTTACTCCTAATTCTTGCTCCAAACGGCGAATCTGGTCGCTAATCACAGGTTGAGTAATCTGAACTTTAGCAGCAGCACGTCCAAAGTGCAATTCTTCTGCTACGGCAACAAAATATTTTAGGTGTCTCAGTTCCATTAATGACTTTACTAATAGTTTACAGCTATTAATAACCCTGTATAAATCTATTGGACATTATAAGTCCCCCCGTTTTATCTTAAAAAAAGCTAAAGATAACAGGGAGGTATCTATGAGACACAAAATGATGCTTATTTTCGGGAGTATGATAATTTCATCTCTGATTGTATCTAGTGTAGTAGTTGCCACCAAAGAGCCAGTTACTAAAAATGAGGTGGCTAGTCAGAAATTATCTCGTAGCGAAGCCATGCCGTTAGGCTTATCCCGCTTGACGGGACTCCACTATAAGACGACAAAGCCTGTTCTAACCGTTAGTCAACCAACTAACTTTGCAACAAATGCTACCGATGATTTGCGATCGCTCTCCACCCGATTCGAGCGTCCAGAAAGCTTACAAGGTTGGCAAGAATTGCAGGTAGAGGGTTGGGTGCCGAAGTGGGAAACCCCCACAGTAGAAAATGGCAACTTAATGCTGCGACCAAAATCTTCAGGCTGGTTTGAAGATAACCAAGCAGGACATCTTTATCGTGAAGTTACAGGCGATTTTATCGTTACTACCCGCATGCAAGTTGAGGGAACGCAAACACCCATACCGCAAAGATCTTTCTCCCTAGCGGGATTATTTATTCGAGAACCCCGAACCTTTACCAATGTTAGCTGGACACCTAATGAAGAAAACTGGCTATTCTTCAGTGTCGGTACTGCTTTTCCTGCTGGTAGTTCGCAGTTTGAAGTTAAGTCTACTTACAATAGTCTTTCTACTCTAAAAATTTTCGATGCTCCCGAAGGATGGATGCGTTTAAGGGTTGCTCGCTCTGAGGAACTGTTTACACTACTATATCAAGAAGAAAACTCTAACGAATGGAAAGTCTTAGAGCAGTTTATCCGTCCCGATCTGCCCGAAACTCTTAACGTAGGTCTAACCGCTTATGCAGATTGGGATTCGATGGCTCCCGACTATCCCAACTATCAAGAATACAATGAGAATGGTGCATCGACTCAAAATGCCGATCTGGTTGCTTATGTTGAATCAATAGATTTTCGTCGTCCGACAACACCACGTTTTCCAGTAGCAACTTTAGACCCCAGAGTATCTTTTGATCCGAAGCTTTCTGAAGCACGTATGCAAGATTTGATGAGGGACTAATATCAATTCTCGCCCACTAATAAAAATAAATATTAAATAGCGAAAAAAACCATGAATCGCCAAAAATGGTTACTAAGGCTAGTTTTACTGTTGTTTTCAGTGGTAATAAGCTTGGGAATATCTCTTATAGCTGCTTCTGATTCTTTAGAGTTTCCTAGGAACTATCAACAAGACTTTGTTCATTATGCCTCGATCGCCTGTCCCAATAGTCGCATTGTGCGTCAAATATATGCAAATCCTATGGCAGTCAATGCAGCTAAAGAAAGTAAACCACTACCAGATGGTTCACTGATTGTCATGGAAACTCATTCAGCTATAGCTGATGCCAATAATCAATTAACGCCAAGTCGTTTGAATAATGTTTTTATTCGAGAGAAGCAGTCAGGTTTTGGTGCAGAACATTCAGAGAATCTGCGTAACGGGAATTGGAAATATGCTTGGTATAGTCCCACAGGAAGTTTAGTATCCAGCAGTGAAGGCTCTTGTTTGAGTTGTCATACCAGAGTTAGGGACAGAGATTATATCTTTACCTTGCCCGATTTAGCGATTGCAGCACAGACAAACGAGTTGCAATCTAGACCGACTGAATTTGGTTTATCTGTTTGTAACTAATTGAATTTTTAATAAAAATATTCGCTATGAACATACAACAATGGTTGGCAGCTTCTATAGCCTTAATAGGAATCGCTTTACCTGTATTTGCTCAAAATCGAACTGCACCAATGAACTTTGCAGGACGTTATTTGGTTTCCGTTTCTGATGCAGATATGGTGGCATCGGCTTATATCGATGGAAATTTAGGAACAAGAGAAGGAGAAGATGTAATTAGTGTGATTCCTGTGGGTAAGCACGTCAGTCAACTAGAAGCTTTTGAAACTCCCGCTAGTAATTCTGTTGCTGGTCCTCCTGTAGCCGTGGCAGTTACCCCAGATGGACGTTATGCCCTGGTTGTGGAAACCTTTACTCAGCGTCCTGGAGGTGCAGCCGAAAATCAGACTTTTGGGGATTTAGAACATGGCGATCGCATTTTAGTTTTCGATCTTCAAGACCCGACTAATCCTAGTCTAGTTCAAGAAAGTGCGATCGCCGAACGTCCCACTGCTGTAAGTATCAACTTTGATGGCTCTTTAGTCGCTGTTTCTTTTCATCCTAATGGTGCGGGGACAGAAACTCCTCTGGCTTTAATTCCTTTTAGTAATGGGCAACTAGGCGACCCTGTTTATCCTGAAGCGATCACTATACCTGAAGGAGATGAATTAATTCACGCTGAATGGCATCCCACAGAGAATGTCTTAGCTTTGGTTAACGAAACCGCAGCAGAGGTGTCTTTTGCCAGATTAACAGGTAATTTAGCCTTAAAACCTTGGGGAAATACAGTAAAAGTTGAAAAAGCTCCATTTATGGCTCGTTTTACTCCTGATGGTCGGCATTTAATTGTTAATAACTTGTATTGGGGTGCAGATGTAGAAGGAAGATGGACAGAAGCACCCAAGGGAAGTATTAATAGTATTCGTCTAGAAGCAGGAATGCAGGAAGATGGTACACTCAGACACGCTTTGATATCAAGAGCGCAAACTGGTGTAAGTCCCGAAGGTTTGGCAATTAGTCCTGATGGTCGTTATGTGGTGACAACTAATTTAGAACGCAGCTATTTACCCTATGACGACGAGCGCATTACTTGGTATTCTTCTCTAACCCTAGCAACTCTAGACCTCGAAACAGGACAGTTAAACCACATCGCTGATTATCCTTTCGATGGTATTTTACCTGAAGCTGCTGCCTTTGATGCTTCTAGTCAATATTTAGCAGTAGTCAATTACGATCATTTTGATGATTCTATTGAAGGAGGAAGTATCGACTTTTGGCGCATCGGTGCAGATCCTTTAAATCCTCAACCTCAATTAATCAAAACTAATTATTCTGTAACTGTAACGCGGGGTGTTCATTCGATGGTTTTAGTTGAATAGGTTGGCAATAATTTGCTTTAGTAAGGTGTTGAAGGCTATACGTTCAGTGCGATCGCGCTCCGCGCACTGCCCTTCGATTCTCTTTACTCCAACTCAAAGCAAATCTGCATAAAAAAATAGACCATCCGTAACTAATAAATGTAAGCAAAACACACACTAAATTTTATGGCGTTGGTGAGTGCGTAATGCTAAAGGAATTAAAATGAAATAGTCAAATCACCTGTTGAGCAATGAATTGTCCTCAGTGTAAATCTTCTAATAAGAAGAAAAACGGCTTTCGCCGTGGAAAACAATGCTACAAATGCAAAGACTGTGGCTGCCAATATGTCGAAAACCCCAAACCAAGATCATATCCAAATGAAGTCAAACAACTATGTTTGAAAATGTATCTCAACGGCATGGGATTTAGGGCGATCGCGAGAGTTACCGATATAGATCATGCCACAATTATTAACTGGGTAAAAGAAAAAGGAGAAACGCTATCTGACGAGCCTCAAGATGAAGAACTTCCTGAAATAACTGAAATCGATGAGCTGCAAACGTTTGTGGGCTGCAAGAAGAATAAATTTTGGGTTTGGACGGTAGTAAATCATTGGAATCAGGGAATCTTACTCTGGACAATAGGAGACCGTTCTCACGAAACTTTTGAACAGATTTGGCAAATTATTAAATGCTGGCACAGCTTTTGGTACGTCACGGATGGCTGGAAAGTTTATCCGATGTACATTCAACCTGAAGATCATCTTGTTGGCAAAACATACATGACTAGGGTTGAGGGTGAAAATACTTGTCTTCGCCACTATTTGGCTAGACTGCATCGCAGAACTCTTTGTTACTCCAAATCTCTAGATATGCTTAAATATTCTATTCGCCTGTTGTTGTTTTATTTGAGATTCAAAACTATACCTGCTTCGGTTTAAAACATTACGCATTCACCAACGCCAATTTTATTTTTACAAGGTCTAAAAACATGAAAAAATCTACATTAGGAATTTTAACCGCTGTTATCGCTTTCGCTCCTCTAACTGCTTTCGCTCAAGACGCTCAAACTAGCATTCAAAACAACACTAATTCTGCTGCTGCTGTTGGTAATGGTAACTTCATCCACCAAAATGCTGACCAAGCTAGCTTCCAAAACCAACTAGACTTGGGTGCTTATGGTGTTCCTTCTACTCCTGATGCTCAAACTTCAGTTCAGGTAAACTCTAATGAAGCTGCTGCCATCGGAAACCACAATGCGATCGTTCAAGATGCTACTCAAACATCTGTTCAAGACCAAGTTGATGTAAATCACTACCTTCCTTACGGTTACGGCTACTAAAGCAGTCATTAAGTTCGCTGGCTCGATAGTAATAAACGCTTATAAATATAGTCCTGGTTGATATTAGCCAGGGCTTATTCTTTTTTGTCAGCCAAGTAGCTAAATATTCAGGCGCTCGGCTCTCTGAGTGAGCGGTGCGCGCAATCACCATCAAGAATTTTAGGCATAACAAATATAGATAATTTGAGAAAAAACTAAATTTAAAAGCTTTCTCTACAACATCAAAGCGATTCTAATTTCTTGTAGGTTACAGTTTGATTGATCTTAGGTTGACCAAAACGTGACCAGGCATTGCCACCACGTAAAAATAGTTCCATCCAAGTTACTTTTTGACCGTCTTTTTTCTGCCAGCCAGAACTACCAGGAGCAAAAGCTAAAGTTCCCTCTGGTACTCTAAAGCTACCGTCAGAATAAACGGCATCGCTGACTACATCACCCACGCGAACTGTAACCTTACTTGATAGAGGTAAATCGACGCTGCTAGCTGGTATGGTAGTTTTAATGTTGCCATAACCATCAGTCCAAGCCACACGGTCTGTAGGTAAGTCAGGAATCTTATTGGGTGTAATTTCATCTCCCAATAAACTGTAATCACCATTGGCAAAGTCTGCTGCTGCACTGGGAAAAACATCGCGAGAACGGAATTGAGAACCACCTCTAGATACTTCAATCGTATTAATCTGTAGGGCTTCTTCTTTGATAAACGAAAGAGTATAGCCAGCTAAAACACCGACTACCTCAACGTCATTATGAAGTTTAACGTAAGTCAATCCCTCTCCTTCGTTATCGGGTCGAGCTTCGGGGTTATCTTGCCGAGGAGCGCAGTTATGAAAGATTAAACGTTTGGGCGCACCAGGGTTTAGACCAAGTTGAGCAATCCAGAATCCCGTTGCCAGGGTACTAAAGGGAGGAACGCTAAGACAATAGATTTGGGCAGACGGTAACTTTTGATTTAAGCGTTGGCTGACTTCAGCAAATGCAGGATCGCCAATACCGTAATCAGCAATGAGGTTAATAAACATCTAATTTTATAGCGATGGTTGGGTTTTTGTAGTATGCCAAAGCAAGTAGCTTTCGGTTTCTGCATCACCAAAATAAACTGTTTTGGTTAAAAGCAGATTGTGAAAAGAGTTAGATTCAGCAATCTTTTTTTGACTGGGTATGAGTATTCCTTTCATGCTGCGATTGGTTTAATACAGTCAGGACTATCATTTTTAGAACTGTTGACCATTTTACTGACTGGATATAGTTGTAGTTCGATTTCGGGCAAGGCTTCAATTAGCTCTTTACGTCCATCCCCCTTATCCAACCACAGAGCGTAATATTCTGGAGGAATAACTACTGGCATTCTGTGGTGAACTAGTGCGCTCGCACTAGTTGCTTGAGTAGTAATAATAGTACAGGACAAAAGCTTCTCATTGGTTTCTTTATTGCTCCAAGTTTCCCAGATCCCAGCCAACGCTAACAATGATTTGTCTTGGTGAAAGTAGTAAGGTTGTTTATCTTTACTCCATTCATAAAATCCCGATACGGGAATCAAACAAGGACGCTTCTTAAAGGCGTTTCTGAAACTGGGTTTTTCCTCGATGGTTTCTACACGGGCATTGATTAGATTACTCGAACAATTGTCCAGACTTTTGACCCAACTGGGAATCAAACCCCAACGCATCAGAACCGCTTTATTATTATTATTATCATCTTCGTTGATGACAGCAGTAATATTTTGAGATGGAGCGATGTTAAAACTCGAACAATTAACAGCTACTAGAGCGCATTTAAACTCTTTAGCTATTTCGGTTTTAGTCGTATCCAAACTAAATCTACCGCACATATCTTACACCTAATGAATCTCGCTTGGTACAAAAATACCACTATACGAGGAAATCACGCAATTAAGCTTTGCTTAAGGATTTGGATGGCACAAAGAGCGATGCCAACGGACAACGGCTTCGCCAATCGAGCAGTTTTAATAACTAATAGTAACTTTAATCATTTCTCTCCCTACATCACGGGCTTTTTCCGCCCTGTTGTAAATCTCTTGTGGCTTCACCAATCAAACCATTCCAGAAGGCTATTTCATACTGAAAATATCCATCAACACTATAAACAACAAGTGTTGCTCCATTAATACCGATTAAATGCCTAATTACCACAAGTTTACTAGAAGTTGGATAAATCGAACCGAACCACTATTAGTATAGTTTTCCCAACCAATTCAACTACTTACTTGTTCGGGCAGTAACTACTACTATATATGGGATACAAGCCACACTTCTAGATTTTTTACTGACTGATTAATATATAAATAACGAGCGCGAAATATACCGAAAGCTTCAGTTAATCAACTAGAAACTATTAATCGAAGGAGACACAATCATGGCACTAGTAAGATATAACCCTTGGCAAGAAATGAATTCTTTACAACGTCAATTAAATCGTTTGTTTGATGATGCTTTAACCCCAGAAAGATGGGATGGCTTTGACAATTTAGCAAAAATTCCTGCTGCGGAACTAACTGAAACTGATGATGCTTTACACCTAAAACTAGAGGTTCCTGGCATGGAAGCGGGGGATTTAGATATTCAAGTAATGGCAGATCGAGTAGCAATTTCAGGTGAAAGAAAATCTGAAACCAAATCAGAAGACAATGGTAGAACTCGCTCTGAGTTCCGTTATGGTAAATTCCAAAGAGTAATTCCTCTACCCGCACGCATTCAAAACACCAACGTTACCGCTCAATATAAAGACGGTATCCTCAATCTGACTCTACCCAAATCTGAATCAGAAAAAAATAAAGTAGTGAAAGTAAACCTTTTAGGCGAAGAGTAGCGAATAGTCTGACAAGGATAACGAATGTAGTCATCGTCAGGCGTGCGCTACCCAAAGCGTCCCTGGCCGATATTATCCCGCTTGACGGGACGCGGGGTCGCACCGCTAGATTAATAGTTAATCCCAGTTGCTATGGTTGCGACTGGGTTTTTTGTTATGAAGCGAGATCACTCATGCTACTTTAAGGCGTTCCTACAGCTACACTTATCCCAAGGGTAAAACTTCTACAAGCATTGCGATAGCGCAAAGCTGGCACTACGATTTGCGCTTTTTGACAGCCAAGATCAATATTATGAGCCGCATAAATTATCTTTTTCCGACCTATTAAACAATTAAGAAATTAAAAACTATTTAAATAATGATTAGTTAAATTTAGATATATTAAGGAGGAAAAAGGATGAAACCGTTAATCTTCCCAATTTTTATACAAACAGGTTTATCCTTCTTTATTTTTCTATTGATTGTTATCTTGTTTGTGTAACAATAGCGAGACATACGCTCGTGTAAGGCACTTCTGGGCAAGCTCGATAACTGAGTTATTGTAAGTCAGGCGATCGCTTAACTGTTGGGGAGTTTGAGGGGCTATAAGTAGATGCGGCGAACTATGCGCCTTTCTGCGCTGTATTCGATAGAATCAGCGTCGGGATACATGGACACCTCAAGCCTAGCTTGAGGCTCGATGCCTCGTAGATTGGCAATCTAATAAATATTCTAACAACGCAGCTAAATCTGTTAGAATATTATGATGGAAAGCATGACTTACACCTATCGCATTCACCCAGATATTGACCAAGAAGCTAAAATGCTTGATTGGTTGGAGCAATGTCGTCGTGTCTATAACTATGCACTTCGACAGAGAAAAGACTGGATAAATAGCCGTAAGTGTAGGATTGATGCTTGCAGTCTCAGACAGGAATACATCCTGTCTGCTGACGAGCCATATCCTGATTACTATAAACAACAAAATGCCTTGACTGAAGCCAAGAAAAATATTCCTGAGTTCCAAGCCGTTCATTCTCAAGTTCTTCAAGATGCTCTCAAGAGACTTGATCGAGCATTCAAAATGAGACAAGAGAGAGGTTTTGGCTTTCCACGCTTCCAAAAAGTTGGTCGTTATCGTTCGTTTGTTTTTCCTCAGTTCAAATCCAATCCTGTTACTGGTTGGCAGACGGGCGACACAAGCTCTGGAAATAAATTCCAGAGACGCGCCCTCATAAAACTGCCCAAGATTGGCAAGATGTCGATTGTTTTGCATCGAGCTATCCCAGATGGTTTTGTTGTTAAGCAGGTTCGGGTCTTGATCAAAGCTTCGGGCTGGTATGCTCAATTGATTTTGCAGTCTGACATATACACACCAGAACCAATGCCTCACGGCGAACCACTGGGTATTGATTGGGGTATTTCCAGTTTTGTGGCTACCAGCCAAGGTGAATTGATTGATAATCCTCGGTTCTATATTCAATCTCAAAGCAAGCTTAAATGGCTGCAACGAAAATTGAGTCAGAAGCAGAGAGGGAGTAATTCTTATCAAGTGTTGGCGAAGAAAATATCTTTGCTCCATGAAAAGATTGGCAATCAGCGAAAAGATTTTCACTATAAAGTCAGTCACCATTTGTGCAGACAAGCAGGAATGATATTTGCTGAAGACTTGAACATTTTGGGGCTGAGTAAAGGTATGCTTGCCAAGCACGTTTTGGACAGTGCGCCAGGACAATTTCTGGGTATTTTGGACTGGGTTTGTCTTAAAACTGGGACTTACTTTTCACAAGTTGATGCTAAAAGAAGTAGCCAACTTTGCCCCGAATGTGGAGCTGATGTGCCTAAAGATTTGAGTGTCAGGATACATAATTGTCCAGAGTGTCATGTCGTAATGCCTCGCGATGTTGCTAGCGGGAAAATCATAGTAAATAGAGGTATTGCAGCCGTCGAAGGTCTGGCGGTCAAGCTGGGTGTGGAGGAAGAATCATCAGATTCCCGATGAAGCACCAAGTTCTCAATGTGAGTTGAGAAGCCCACGCTGTAATCAAAGATTACAGCGTTGGGAGTATGTCACGCAATGGGCGACTGTTATACTTTAATTGATTTCTCAATAGTGAGATCGGTGCCAAAATGAAAATCGCTATTTGCACCATAGGCTCAAGGGGAGATGTTCAGCCTTTCTTTCTTCTTGGCAATGCTCTGGCTAAAAGCGGGCATGTAGTCAGACTCTCTACAGCAGAAATGTATTCCCCCCTCGCTGCCAAATACTCCGTCGAGTTCGTTCCCTTCACAGGAGATTACGGGGCGTTGGTTGATAGCGATGAAATGAAAAAGGTCATTGGCAGCAACCCATTCACTATCGGCAAGAGACTCAGGGAGAAGATATATCCCATCATCGAAAACTCGTTGGAAACCTTCTTTGAGGTTTCAAGTTGGGCTGATGTAGTAGTTTACCACCCCAAGTGCTTGGTAGATTCCTTCGGAGTTTTATTCCCAGAGAAATTGATTAAAGCATACGTCGTGCCAGTATTCACCCCGACACAGGAATTTCCTTCTCCAGTTTTTAGCGGATTGTCAATACCAGCGTTCCTTAACAAACTAAGCTTCAGGATGACTAATGCTCTTATCAGCACAGTAAAGAGTCCTGTAAATGCCTTTTGCTCAAAGCAAGGTCTTTCAAGCAAGTTTAAGTTCATCGACACACCAACCTTGTACGGCATCAGTCGTAATTTTATCCCCCAGCCCCTGGATTACCCACCACATCATCACTTTACTGGCTTTTGGTTTGACGATACCTCGTCATCTGAACTTCCTGTAGACATCACCTCGTTCTTTGAAACCTCGAAGCAGAAACTCATTATCACCTTTGGCAGTATGCCCTACAAATCGAAGATTGATATCAATGAGTTTATTTCTGCTCTTCTTGCAGAACTGGATGTGCGAGTTGCCATAGTCAGGGGATGGGGACTGAAAGATGCTTTAATCACCGAAAGCGATAATGTGTTAGCGATAGACCACGCGCCATTCGACAAGTTATTCCCATTAGCCGATGGGATTGTACATCATGGTGGGGCTGGCACGACAGCGATCGCACTCAAATCAGGTATTCCTATGATGATTTGTCCTGTCTTGTACCCTTTCGGCGATCAGATGTTCTGGGGTAAGAGAGTTTGCCAAACAAGACTTGGTGTAGCCCCTATTCCGTTGTCTAAACTGACAGTTAACCAATTCGTTCGCGCAGTAAGAGCGTTGCTTGAAGGAAACTTCTCAAAATCTTCTCTGAAGATGCAAAGTCAGATTGCCCAAGAAGACGGGCTAACAAAAGCAGTTAAGCTCATTGAACAACGAAAGGATACTCTGATTTGATTACATATTGCGCGATCGCCAACTGGTGTAAGTATTAAATCGCCAATAATTGAAAGACGATACACAATATTTTGGGTATTAAAACTTGGTCAGACAAATTTAAACTAAAGACATGATTTGTGGAGCGCACTAACCAAGGCGATCGCACTTTAAATCGAGGAAAACGATTATGAAAGAGCATCTCTATCATGTATCCCTAAAATGGACAGGCAATAATGGTCAAGGCACTAAAAATTATCAAGTTTATGATCGCTTATCAAATTGAAATTCCAGGAAAACCCGTAGTTTTTGGTTCATCCGATCCCGCTTTTCGTGGCGATAAAACCAAATATAACCCCGAAGAATTGCTAGTTGCGTCTCTTTCTAGTTGTCATATGCTGTGGTATTTGCATTTATGTTCCGAGGCGGGAGTTATTGTAATTGATTACCAGGATCGAGCTACAGGAAAGATGGGCGAAACTAAAGATGGTAGTGGAAAATTTAACGAGGTCATACTTCAGCCAAAAATTACTATTACTGCTGAGAGTAGTCTAGAACAGGCACAACAATTACACGATAAGGCTCATAAATTTTGTTTTATTGCTAATTCCGTCAACTTTCCCGTTCTCTGTCAACCATCAATATATTATTAGCTATTGACGAAGATACTCAAGTGCTGCTTGATTACGTTTGAGCAGTGCATCAAAAGATCCAGCTTCATACCAGCGATCTATTTGATCGATACCGAGAAATGGAGGCGGATTATCGGTCGAAGCGTTTTGCGATCGCATCAAAAGATTATCAATGCGAGGCTCTTGACTAGAACGCAGTCTTAGTTCCGCAGTTAAAAGTAAATATTCTTTGATTTGCCGATTTAAACGGAGCATTCTTCGTGGCACGTCGGTCGTTGCTTCAAGTCCCTCGACAAACATTGACTTTAAGACACGACCAGAACCTGCACTGAAAGCGTTATTTGACAAGAATGTAGGGTGGACATTGGAAGGTATATGGAACGTGAGGCATAATTTTCCTAATGCTAATGCCCACCGCGATTAGATTTCATTGCTGACTCAGCATTAGAATTATTTCCCAAAAGGAATTAATATCCCCACGCTTCAATGGTCTCTTGATTGGTTTCAATCCAAGTGCGTGCAGCCTCACGGGGGGTGAGTTCGTCAACATTCACCATACGATCCATTTCGGTCACATCCTCAATACTTAGTCGGACATTAGAAAGACGCTCTAAAGATTCAGGTGAGAGTTTATCTGTTAATTCTTGGTGTCCTAATAAGTAGGCAGTATCGGCTTCGCCGTAAGCATTTAGGGGTTCTTCTAATGCGCGCACATCATACTCAGCGTTGACCCACTGTGGCTGCCAGAGGGGAAAGACGACCCAGGTTTCTGCTGCGATCGCTTCCTCAAAAGTCCCTAACCACTCGGCGGGGGGCGCTGCGATCAATTCATATCCAGCATCATCTAAGCCATAAGCGTCCACAACCCGTCGTCCTCCAGTGGTAAGTCCAGTCGCTTCAGGCAGGGAGACAATTTGGTCAGGAAACATTCCTCGCACAGCAGGATCGGTGAGATCTGCAATAGAGCTAACGGTTTCTTCAGGAACATAGGACGGCACTACCCAAAAGAAGCGAGCGTCTTCATAGAGCGTTGTAATCGGAAAAGTCACGTCTCGAACAGGTTCGTACAGGGCAGCGTGACCGTTAGGTAACCAAGCCGATGCGAGGATATCAACTTCGCCCTCACCCAGCATCGGAAAAATCTCAGCGTGAGAACCTTCTGTAACCTCAACGGTGTAGCCATCACGCTCTAATAGTTCTTGAACAACTCCGCCTTTGACCGCGTGGAAAGAGAGGTCTACCTGACCGAGCTCAATCGTCGTCTCAGCAGCGTAAGCAGCATTTGAGGTAAAAAGCGCGATCGTTGCTGCCGCTATACCCATCAAAGTTTTCATAGTGTTCTCCTTAAAAAATGTATATTTTAAAAAATGTATATTTTGGGACGTGTACCCGAAGCGCGAAAATCTTTGGATTGAATAACGCTCTCTGCATGAGTACTTTTACTTGCTTGATTACATGGTATTTAATTTAAAATGTTTTGTGAAGAGGCTTAATTTCACTTCTTTATTCACTTTTTTTCACTAATCTGGTATGAAAAGTCTATCGAACATCCAAACATTTTTACGGGTTGCAGAGGTTCAAAGCTTTACAAGAGCCTCCAATGACCTGGGTTTGTCTGCATCCGCTGTTAGCAAAGCTGTTAGCCGTTTAGAAAGCGACTTGGGTGTTAAATTGTTTCATCGCACCACTCGCAGCATTAGCCTGACACCAGACGGTATGCGTTTTTATGAGGGATGTAAGCAGCTTTTGAGCGACCTAGAACTGCTGAAATTTGAAGTTCAAGGCAATCATCAACTTGCTCCTAAAGGCAAACTTACCTTGAGTGTCCCCGAAGCATTTGGACGGGTGTGTCTGGTTCCTATGTTGGGTGATTTTCTACGAGCATTTCCCGACTTGACGCTAGATGTTTCAATGGACGACTATCCTGTCGATCTAGCTGCACAAGGTGTTGATGTGGCGATCCGAACGGGTTCATTGAGCGATCGCGCCAATCTAATCGCAAGTCAACTAACTACCTATCCCATGGTAGTCTGTGCTTCTCCAGCATATTTAAAGCGACGAGGGCAACCCTACCACCCAACTGATTTGCAGCAGCATTCTTGTCTCAACTTTAGAAATCAGGCAACAGGTCGCTTCTATCCTTGGATGTTTTCGATAAATGGTAGCAGCGAACGGTATGCAGCGTCAGGGACTTTGGTATTCAACAACACAGATGCAATTGTCCAGTCTGCGATCGCTGGTTTAGGTCTCAGTCAAATGCCGAGATTTTTAGCTGCTAAAGCCCTTGCCAAAGGAAAGTTAGTAGAAATTCTCCAGCCTTATCGCCCACCTCAAATTGCAGCCTGGATTTGTTATCTCGATCGTCGTTTTGTTGCGCCTAGAATTCGAGCCTTTGTAGATTATATGCTCGAACAAAGAAAGGCTTTCGCAGCGATGTGTACTCTATGAAAATTATCTTTTTGATTTAGATGGTTTTGCTTTTAATAAACAGTTTCGCAAACGCACGGGAATTACACCAATAGCCTATCGCAATCAAGTAAATTAGCGATCGCGCCTAATAAGGGGGTTTTGAGATCGTGAGTTAGAAAAGTCAGGGCTAGTAAGATTGGTAACTGCTCAATAACCGCTGGGGGCGATCGCAATCGAAAGAGCGCGGGTTGCTTCAACGACTCTCTATCTGCTTTAATATCAGAATGACACTTGACAAGCTCCCGATAGAGATTCCAGA
>JASJDX010000259.1 GCA_030064975.1 Pleurocapsa sp. MO_192.B19 | reverse complement strand
ATTAAACCCTAAATAGAAGCTTATTTTCTACATAGCTGATATTTTTTAACCAAGGTATCTCGATATATTGTTGGTTTTATCTCTCAGATTCTGGATGTGTAGGTATCTTTATCTCTAGATATCAATTATTTATTTCGGGTAAAAAAATAGAGCCTCGAAAGTATAGAATTATTGATACTTCTAATTAATGAAGTATAGATATCAGGATGTCAAGATATCTACTTGTTAAAACATTTAGATTCACTAACGTCAGTAACTATTACAAAGCAAGGTTTTTCGATATCAAGATACTTTGGTTTTTAAAAATCAATAAGTCTAGATATCTTTATATCTAGATACCTAGTATTCAGTGTATCTAGAAACTTTGAAATACCGACATCTTTGTATATAGATATCTACATATATTAATTTCTGTATATTTAGTTATCGAGAAAACAAAACAAATAGACATATAGAAATCATGAGGCTATAAAGAAGGCTAAAGCGGGACTTGCTCTTGCGGATGGACTGTCTGATTGGGGTTCCTCATCAGTTTATACGGCGTTCTTTTAGAGATGCGAGCTTCCCTATGGAAAATATACTGTCAAGTACGCAAATGCAAACAATAGCAGCAGTTAGTTTAGCAGGGGGACAAGGAAAGACTACAACTTGTTATTTCCTTGCCAAAATGTTAGCCCAAGCTGGAAAAAAAGTTTTAGCGATCGATTGCGATCCTCAAGCTAATTTAACTTTTTTCTTAAATCATGAAGTAGCACCAGATCGACCTACTTTACTTGAAGTATTAAAAGGTACGGTATCAACTGAAGATGGAATTTATCCTACTAATGATGAAAATTTATTTTTAGTTCCTGCCGATAGCGGACTGGCAAAGGTAACTGAATATTTAAGTGGTAGTGGTACTGGCGCACTAATCTTACAGATTCGACTTCAAGCAGTTAAAGAGCTATTTGACTATGTAATTATCGACGTACAACCGACGCGATCGCAAATTTGTTTGACCGCAGTTGGCGCAGCAGACTGGGTGTTAATTCCCGCCGAGTCGGCAACCAAAGGAGTAAACTCTTTGCTCGATACACAAAAGTTTCTCGCCGAACAAGCTCAAGTAATGGCGTTTAGAGGACAAATATTAGGCATTATTCCTTTCCGCGATCGCTGGGTAGGAAGAACTCAAACCCTAGAAAGTAGAGATAATATTGCTGCGATGAGAGAATTTGCTGATGGCGCGCCTGTACTTCCCACCATTAGAGAATCGGAAAAATTCAAACAAGCAACTCGTCAGGGTCAACTTTTGAGCGAATTGGGTGCAAAAGATTTAGAGTACCCCTTTGAAAAAATCATTGAATTATTAGAAGACTGCAAACAGCTAAATCAATCAACAGTAGTAGCAGTATAAGGTTTTAAAGAATAACAAAAGTAATGAATCAAGATGCTTTAGAAAGACTGCGTAATAGAGCTAAACCAACTGTACAAAGTCGAGACTTATCGACAATTCCATCAGTCAGTAAGAACGAAGAATCATCTCAAAATCAAAAGCATGAAGCCCCGTTAATTCAAGATGAGGGGGTAGCTAAAGAGGCAGAATCCTTAGCTGACGATCGCCATAATTTTGTAGATATCTCAGATTCTAGTAATCAAGATGTGAAGATATCTACAACTACAGATGTCTCTAAAACATCACCACTTGCTATACCTGCTCAAGATGAACTGTCTTCATCAAGCATGGATATTAAAACCAAGCAAAGCACGATTAGGTTAGAACAAAAACTCAGCCAAAAATTAAGTCAAAAGTGTCAGGAAGAAGAAATTAGTCGGGAAGTTTTTTTAGAAGCCTTGTTTGTGTATTTTGAAAATCACAAATCCATACAATCTAAAGTATTAGCTGAAGCTCGCAAAAGAGATCGACAAAGACAAAAAATAGCTAATTATCGTCGAGCTAAGTCAATGATCGAACGCTTTGGTAATGAATAATGGTAAGTAAAGTATAGATATCTTGAAATCTTTACCTGATATAAAGCTCACGGGGATAAATAAACGTTATCGCACCCCGTGTTTTCATTGACTACACTCAACTTTTTTAATAACCGCTTTCACAGCTTGCGCTACTGTCAATCTATCCCGAATGGGAACGAGGTCAGAAACTGGATACCTACAGCGAGAAGAAGCCTTAGATTTTCGGTTTAAAATCCTTAACTGCTCGATAATATTATTCTTGTATTTCCTCGATTTTCCCTGAGTGTAATCTTGATTAAATGTACTCCCAATAAATTTAGACCAAGCCGATTCTACATTTGACAGGCTAACAAAGGTGGGACAAACATTGCCCCAACAGATTCTGCCATCAGCCATGACATTAGGTAAGGGAGCATGATAAAGAATTAAATTTGGCTCGAACTGATTCTTTTTAACTGCCCAGAGAAAATAGCTGCTACCGATTCCCATGAAGACAAAACTCGGCAAAGGTATATGTAATTGTTCTTCATTTACTTGTAACTCGTAATGCTGTTGGGTCAAGAAACAGACTACCCAGTTACCCAAAACACTACTGCCATGACGAATAACACTTTTAGGCAGCCAATTTGTATCGGTAGGCTCGTTAGCAAAGGCACTACGTAAAACATCTGGGGTCAGACTTTTGTAAACGTGCCTATTACCTTCTAGGTAATGAAAAATGTAATTGCGATCGATAAATAGCAGTTCTGCATCTAAATTATCGAGATTTCTCGGTGCTTTGGCAATCACTTCTCTGAGTACATCGCCAGAAATTAATGGTGAGTCGAACATTGATTCCAGAGCCTCAAAACAAATTGAAAATTAGTATTTAAATCGGTTTCTAACCAGTTAATGAAAGAACCCGCAGCATCCAAAATTCTCTGGGCTTTGAGATATTCTCTGTGTAGGTAAATAACATTCTCTTTTGACCAATCTAAGGTCGTTCCCTCCATGCCCTGCAACCATCCACCCTCTTCATCGAGCCAAATATTTCTGGTATTTAAGTCCAGCAATCTCAACGTTAAAGGCAGATAGCAAAGAGGTTTTTTAGCCTGAAAACACATAAGTCTGAGCTTTTTAAGATCGATACTGCGAGGATGGGCAATTTCAGCCATAGTAGGAGGAGAAGATAATTCCCCATCAAACCATTCACTATAGCAATCTTCACCGAGATGATTCTGCCAATTTTCTAAGTTTTCTCTACCAATTGTAGACATGGGGAACAAAATCCTATCTCCTAATGCCAGATCGCAATAGGACATTTCATAATCCTCTAGCTGTCCCATACCCAATGGCGTTACTAGAATCGATCGCGGTTCGATAAAATAAACCTGTTCTTCCAGAAGATAATCCAAATAATTTAGAGGAAATAAATCCCGATGGACAAGCTGAAGAAATTCAATTTCTCGCTCCGTGTATTGTAGTAAACCGTCTTCTTCGTCTAACCTAGGATGAACCGCAGCCTCACTTTGAGCGTATTGTTGGGGAAAAAAGTGACTGTAGAGAAATAGTAATTGGTATCTCAATTCCCTTTGTTCGAGATATTCGACGGCATTACTGAGAGTAGAGAGATTGAGACATTGATGGAGTAAATCGACTGCTTGTTCGACAGTCGTAATCATTAATACTGAGGTATTGGCATTCATTTACTGGAACGTATGTAAATTATTCTTAACTAAAGAGCGTTAGCTTGCCAATATCTTAAAAAAGTTAACAATTTTTAGTAGCTAAAAAAGCGATCGTATTAATATTCGGGAAGTGAAATTCTAAAAACAGTGCCGTGTTGAATTATCAGTTGGAAAAATATTTATATTCTTCTTGGCAGAAAGATACGCGCTTTTACATCATCGAGCTTTGCCAGGACTTATGGGGCAACTGGCTACTCAAAACAACTTGGGGTTCGGCTATTAAACAAGATTTTGGTCGCTCGATTTCTACAGTTTGCCTGGATTACGAGGCAGGTGTCAAACTTTACTACAAAGCCCAAAAGCGTCGTTTGTCGCGAGGCTACAACCTTCTTTCGGCTTTCAAATGAGAAAAAGCGATCGGATCGTAGCTGCTCATTAAATATATAGGCAAACTTAGTCAAAGCTAGGCAAAACCTTTTGTTTATTAGGCAAAACTTTATATTACAGGGGTTGCGCTCGTTTTAAAATAGAGTATGCCTACTTATCAAACGCTATTACCTACAAATATTTTTCCTTTCCTAAACTCAATGGCTGCGCTTTATAGCCAGATAGAGCGGGATATGCACTCTTGTTTGATGAGTGGCGAAAAGATTGGCACTATTGAAAAATCACTTCAGTCTAAATATCAAGTTGATAGCACTACGGTTAGAAACGTCTATCACGATCTTAAGGGGAAGCATAAAAGCATCAAAGAGCTCAGAAAAAATCAGGTTAAAGACTTGAAATCGACTATTAAGAGCATTCAATCGGCAATTAAGAAGCGTTTGAAGAAGAAAAATCTTACTTCAAAAGATAGATTTTTCATTCACCAGAAAAAGCGCAGACTAATTATCAAGCAGCATAAACTAAAAGAATTGAAGAATAAAGACATTAGCTTATGTTTTGGCACTAAAAAGTTATTTAAAGCTCAGTATCACCTAGAAGAAAATGGTTACATCATACATGATGAGTGGTTAGCAGATTGGAGAGCAGCCAGAGTTTCTAGCTTGATGATGGTTGGGGCAAAAACTTACTCCTCTGGTAATCAACTATGTAGGTTAACCAAGGATGGCAACATCATTATAACTACGCCTCCTTGCTTGTTAAAAGAATTTGGTTCTTCTATTCAATGTAATGGCGTTAAGTTCAGATACGGGCAAGAATTTATCGATATTGCCTTAACTCCGACCAAGCACAAGCGAGGGAAGGAGTATCGTAACGGCACAGAAAAACCTGTAACTCATCGTTTTGTCAAGCGAAATGATAAGTGGTATTTGCACACGACAGTTGAACTGCCAGATATACCAACTATCTCAAATAGAAACAATGGGGCAATCGGCATCGATTTAAATGTTAAGAGTATTGCCTGGGCTTATTGTGACAACGAAGGCAATCTCAAGCAACACGGGCAAATCAATATTGACTTGGAAAATAAATCATCAGGTCAAACAACAAATATCTTATCTCAGGCTATTGGGCAAATCATTGACATTGCAGTAGAAAAAGAATGTCCGATAGTAATAGAGAAGTTAGATTTTAGCAGCAAGAAAAGTAGGTTGAGAGAGCATAGCAAAAGCTACGCCAGAATGTTATCTCAATTTGCTTATTCTAAGTTTGCCGACTTAGTTCATTCGAAGGCTAGATTATGTGCTATTCAAACGATAGAAGTTAATCCAGCTTATTCGAGTTTGATTGGATTGATTAAGTTTATGGGGCTTTACGGGTTAAATAGTGGTACAGCAGCAGCATATACGCTCGCCCGTCGCAGTTTTCGATTCTCTGAGCGTTTGCCTAGATGCCTTAACGCTTTATTGCAGCCAGTGGATTGTAATGAACACGTGTGGCATTATTGGGCACGTACATCAAAGTTACTGAAGGGTTGCCATCGGCACAGTTTCTTTAATGTGAGAGTCAGGTTTGGGGTCAAGCCTAATATCCAGAGTTCTTCACGGAAAAGGAAGATATTAGGCAAAAGTAGGCATACTCCAATAATACCTAGTGATGCAAGTGCGCTTGGCATCACGTCTGCATAAGTTTACCCAACTTTAAGTAGATTTTTTATTGCGCCATTACAGTCTTTTAATGTCAATATCTGAGAAAAGTACTAAATTGATAGGTAAATAGACTCACTGTATCTCCTCCTATATTGTGAATAAAGTAGAACTACTCAACCGAATCACTACTAATATTAGGCAATCTCTAGAACTGCAAACAGTTTTAAATACTGCTGTGACAGAAGTTCGGGATTTTTTAAAAAGCGATCGCGTCAAAATTTACAAATTTGATGAAGATGGTAACGGTCAAGTAGTTGCCGAATCGATCGATGGAGATCGCCTTCCATCTCTAATGGGATTGCATTTTCCCGCAAGTGATATCCCTCCCCAAACACGAGAACTATTTATCAAAGCAAAAGTTCGTTCCATCGTTAACTTAGACAAGCAAGAGATGATCTTGTCTGAACCAGATCGTTTGCTATCTACTCCTGCAGGAGAACTTACCGTAGAAGAAGTACGCCAGGAATCTTTAAGCAATCTACTGCAACGCCCTGTAGATCCCTGTCATGTAGAATATCTCACCTTGATGGGAGTAAAGTCTACCATGGTCGTCCCCTTAGTGAATGAAGATCGACTTTGGGGTCTATTAATCTCCCATCATCGTCGTGCCAAAAACATCTCCAATAGCAAATTACAAATAATTCAGATCATTGCCGAACAGCTAGAGATGGCGATCGCCCAAGCTAATTTATTTCAGACAATTCAACAAAAAGCCCAAAGTGAAGCTTTAATTAATGAGATTTCTAATCTCCTCCATTCTCCCCTGGAAAATGAAAAGATACTACCCGAAGTACTAGCCAAAGTAGTCCTGGCTCTCCAGGGAACGGCGGGATTGTTATGGATGACGGATCGTGCAGCACAATCTACAATTAGTTGTTATCAATATGGTTCTTTACCCAATTTATCTCAGTCTGATTGGTCACAATTACAAAATTTAGCAACTCCCAAAACAAAAGTCAATAACTTATAATTAATGGGCTATGAAAATGAGTGCAGCCCTAAGCAAAAGTGCCTAAATAATGTTAAATAACTCTAAAGATTCTACAGCAGCGAATAACGATCTCTTTGTAGTTGGTATTGGTGCATCGGCTGGAGGATTGAGTGCTTTAGAAGAATTATTTAGCAATCTGTCAACAGCGAGTGGTGCTGCGTTTGTGGTAATTCAGCATCTTTCCCCAGACTTTAAAAGCTTGATGAAGGAATTGCTATCGCGACGTACCACTATGCCAGTTTATCGCGTCACGGAAGGCATGGAGTTACAGCCCAATTCAGTTTACTTAATTCCCCCTGGGCAAAATCTGGCATTAGAAAAAAATATCTTACGTTTAGAAGACCGCAAAAAAGATAAAAACAAAAAGCACGAACTCAATTTTCCCATCGATTTATTTTTTACTTCGCTAGCCAAAAACTATGGAGAGCAGTCCATCGGGGTTATTTTATCAGGTTCGGGTAGCGATGGAACTCGTGGCTTAAAAGCTATCAATGAAGCTGGTGGAGTAGCCTTGGTTCAAGACCCCAAAACCGCAGAGTTTGATGGAATGCCCGTTAGCGCGATCGCCACGGGAGTAGTTAATCAGATTTTACCTCCTAGAGAACTATCTCAGCTAATCTATCAGTGTATTGTTGCTCCCGTAAGTTCTCTCGAAAATGGGTCTAACCAAGACAATCAAATCAATTCTGCTAATTTAAGCCGAATCTCCAAGCTGTTACTTGAAGAGGAAGGATTGGACTTTTCTCAATATAAATCTAGTACTATTTCGCGGAGGATTCATCGTCGCTGTCTGATTCACAACTCCAGAAGCATCAATGACTATATCCAGCTCCTTTGTAACTCAGGTCAAGAAAGGCAAATTCTCTGTTCAGACTTGCTGATTAATGTCACCCATTTTTTCCGCGATTATCCAGCTTGGCAGAACTTGGAAAATAACATTTTGCCTCGACTAATTGAACAAACTCAGCCAGAAGCTGAATTAAGATTTTGGATCACGGCTTGTTCCACAGGAGAAGAAGCCTATTCTTTAGCAATTTTAGTCCATGAAGCTCTGCAAGATTCCAACAAGAATCTTCGAGTCAAAATTTTTGCGACAGATATAGATCGGGTGGCATTAGAGAAAGCATCTCAAGGAATTTATTCCTCTTCTATTGCTAGAGACATTTCTTCTGAACGTTTGCAGAGATATTTTATTGCTAAAGATAACTCTTACCAGATCATGGGGAAAATTCGAGAAATGCTGATTTTTTCGCCTCACGATCTGACTAAAGATGCTGGCTTTACTCGCATCAATTTGATTACCTGTCGTAATGTCTTGATTTACATGAAGACCGATCTACAGTACCAAGTGTTACGCAATCTTCATTTTTCCTTAGTTTCTAAGGGAATTTTATTCTTAGGTGAAGCAGAGACATTAGGTACATTCGACTCAGAATTTGAACCTTTAAATAAAAAATGGAAGTTTTTTCAGAAGCGGAGAGATATCAGACTACCGCTTCCTTTGAGATCCACACCTAAAATTGGCAAAAGTTCTTTACACTGTTTTAGCCAACCCCAATCTAAAGTTCAGTTTGAACCAATTTTGGAACAGTGTCTCAATCAACTATCGGATCAATTGGAATCAATTATTTTGCTAGTTGGCACAAATCATAACTTACTCCACGTCAGCGGAGACTCAAGCAAAATATTTAAAGCTCCTGACGGCAAGATGACTGCTGAAATAACTAAGATGGTAGTATTGCCCCTCCAGCTACCTCTAAGTACAGCTCTACACCGAGCTGGACAACAAGGTAAATCAGTTATGTATCACGGAATTCAGTTGGAATATCAAGGGGAGATGCTCAAAGTTGATTTAGAAGTTATTCCGCCCCGAAAAAACCGTAGGTATGGCGATTTCTTTCTGGTTAAGATTCAGCAAGAGGTTGCGATCGCCCCTTTAAAAGTTCCTGAAAAAATAAGCTTTGAATTGGGTAGCGAAGCTTCTCGAAGGATTGTGGAATTAGAAAATGAATTGCAGCAAACTAGAGAAAATCTTCAGTCATTAGTAGAAGAGTTGGAAACTATCAATGACGAACAACAAGCTTCTAATGAAGAATTAACTGCTTCGAATGAAGAACTCCAAAGCACCAATGAAGAACTGCATTCGGTCAATGAGGAGTTACACACCGTCAATATTGAATATCAGTCCAAGATCCAAGAGCTGACTCAACTCAATAATGACGTTGATAATCTGCTCAAAAGTACGGAAATTGGTGTCATATTTCTCGACTCAGAATTAAGAATTCGTAAGTTTACCCCTGCTGCTACCCAAGCAATATCTTTGCGCGAAACAGATCTAGACCGTCCCTTGAAGGATTTGACGCTGAAAATAGACTGTCCTCAGCTACCCAAATTACTCCAGAAAGTATTAACACAGCACCAATCTATCGAACTTGAGGTCAAGCTTACAGAGGATGATTCTTTCTTCTTGATGCAAATTAATCCCTACCAAACCGAAGACGGTAATAACGAAGGTTTAGCCCTTGCCTTTGTAAGCATCGACGAAACCAAGAAAGTTCAGCTTAAGCTAGAAAAAACTTTATCCGAACTCAAAAATAAAGAGACTGAGATCAATAACTTCTTTGAGCTATCTCTCGAAATAATGTGTGTGGCCAACCTTTATGGTTACTTTAAACGAATAAATCCTAGTTTTGAAAGAATATTGGGCTATGACACCCAAGAATTATTTACTAAGCCGTTTATCAGTTTTGTCCATCCTGATGATATAGAACCTACGCTCCAAGCAGTACAACAATTATCAGAAGGTCAAGAAATTATTGGCTTTGAAAACCGCTATCGCTGCCAAGATGGTTCTTACCGTTGGATCAAGTGGATGTCAGCAGCCTATGAAGGATTAATCTATGCTACTGCCCATGACTTGACCGAGGAAAAACTGGCTCAAGAACTACAAAATCGGCAGTTAGCAGCAATTGAGACTGCCACTAATGGTATTGCTATTCTGAACGAAGATAAGTTTATCTATCTCAACCAAGCTCATGTAGAAATGTTTGGCTACAGCCAGCCAGAAGAATTATTGGGTCAATCTTGGCATGTGCTTTACGATCCTGAACATCTAGTCCAGTTTGAACGAGAAATATTTCTTGTATTGCAGGATAAAGGAAGGTGGCAAGGGGTTGTCAAAGCTAAACACCGCGACGGACATCTTTTTGATGAAGAGTTGACTCTTACTTTTTCTAAGGCAGGAGATTTAATTTGCGTCTGTCAAGATATTACCGAACGCCTGAAAATGGAACGCTGTTTGATTGAAAGCGAAAAGAAATATCGCTATCTCTACCAAAATACCCCTGTGATGCTTCATTCTATCGACAGCGAAGGCAGAATTATCAGCGTGAGTAAATACTGGCTGGAGAAGATGGGTTACTCAAGCGAAGAAGTTATTGGTAAGAAGTCTACAGATTTTTTGACTCCCGAATCTCAAAGACATGCCCGAGAAATATTACCTGAATTTTTCCGTACAGGTAGCTGTTATAACGTCTTTTACCAATGGGTATGCAAAGATGGCAGAATTATTGATGGCTTGTTATCTGCCATCAGTGAAATGGAAGAAGGTAAAATAGTTCGTTCCCTGGCGGTAGTAATAGACATCACCGAGCAAAGACAAAAAGAAAAGCTAGAAGAGGCAAATCGAGCCAAAGATAACTTTATCGCCCATATGAGTCACGAACTTCGCACTCCCCTCAATAGTATTCTGGGATTTAGCAACATATTGAAGCAAGACTCTAGCCTGAGTCCACAGCAGCTTAAAAATGTTGAGATCATCAATCAGTCAGGACAACATCTGCTAACTTTAATTAATGATGTTCTAGACCTATCAAAATTAACCGCCAGCAAGCTAGAAATAAAATACCGCGACTTCAACCTAGTTCATTTTCTCCACAATATTGCCACTATTTTTCAGATTCGCGCCCAGGAAAAAGGTTTGCACTTTGTTACTCTAATATCAGCAGATCTTCCTGCTGTGGTGAATGCTGATGAAACCAGACTGAGACAAGTTTTACTCAACCTGCTGAGTAATGCCATTAAGTTCACCTCAACTGGTACTGTTACCTTGTCCGCTAATTGTTCTGGAGTAAATCCTGATTCTAAGATCGAGACAATTCGCTTTCAGGTTGAGGATACAGGCAGAGGCATTTCTCAAGATAATTACGATCTGGTTTTTGCCCCATTTGGACAGGTAGAGCAAAGCAGTAATGATGCTGACGGAACAGGTTTAGGACTGCCCATTTGTCAAAGTATTCTCGACCTAATGAATAGCGAACTACATCTTGGCAGTAAGGTAGGTCAAGGTAGTCGTTTTTGGTTCGATCTAGACTTGGAAAAAGTATCAAGTACCTCATCATTGCTTGTCGATCCAAGCTCTAATAATCCTGTTGCTCGTCATTTAGCTACACCCTGTAAAGTTCTGATCGTGGATGATAATCAAGAAAATCGGCTGTTGCTAGTGCAGTATCTTCAACCTTTAGGATTTACTATTCAGGAAGCTGGTGATGGTCGAGAGGGAATTGCGATCGCTCTTGAGTTTCAGCCAGATGTCATTTTGGTAGATTTAATGATGCCTGTAATGAATGGCAAGGAAATGATTGAAGTCATACGACAAGACAATCAGCTACAGGACACTGTAATACTGATGATTTCGGCTAACATTCATTCTATTATTGATTCATCTGATATCAAGTGCGATGGCTTTTTAGCCAAACCTGTAGATTTAGAAAGACTACTGGAACTATTAGAACAACATTTACAGCTAGATTGGCAAATTTTAGATGACAAGTCTAAATTAGACATTGTTACCAAAGATCTAGAATTGATTGTACCTCCAGAAGAGACACTCATCGAGCTTCTAGAATTGGTCACTTGTGGCAAAATAAAAGGACTTTCGCACCAAATAAATTTATTAGAAAAAGAAGGTTCTAAGTATATTTCCTTTGCACAACAAATTCGCTTCCTTAGTAATAATTATCAACTAGACAAACTAGAAGAATTGATAGCAAACCTCATAAAAAACAGGATATAAAGCTAATCTTTAGCTCTTAATTTATTTTTAGCTATTAAGCTAAAAGTAAAATAGATTACATTTTTTTAAGTAAAATAGATTACATTTTCTTGAAAGTTGTTGTTTAATTACAAAGTTGTATTTGGTAATTAAACTGATTACTAAATACTGTATGTGAGGTTAGAAATAATATATGTATTGTTGGTATTTTTATTTACATATATTTTTTAAATGCTTGTATTAAAAGAAGCTTTGCTGTCAAAAACCATCTTGATAGTAGATGATACGACGAATAATTTACAGCTTCTAGCGGAATATCTAGATAACGCCAATTATGAAACACTCATCGCCATCAATGGTACAAGAGCGATTTCAATAGCTAGAAAAGTACAACCAGATTTAATTTTATTAGATGTCATGATGCCCCAGGTGGATGGGTTTGATGTGTGTCGTCATTTAAAAAGCGATCCCCTGACTAAAGATATTCCTATCATCTTTATGACCGCATTAACCGAAACCCAACATAAAACCAAGGGTCTGAAGTTAGGTGCAGTAGACTATATTACCAAGCCCTTTGAAGAAGAGGAATTATTGGCGCGCATCAGAACCCATCTTTCTCTCAATCACCTCTATCAAAATTCTCTCAAGGAGGCCCAGCGACGCAAGCTAATGTTAGAAATTAGCGATCGCATTCGCCAATCCCTCGACCTAGAGGTAATTCTAGAAACTGCCACCAAGGAAATTAGAACTCTATTGGATTGTGATTTTGTGGGGTTAGCTTCTCTCAATCAAAAGAATGTTGCCATCAAAGCATTTGCATCTAGAGAAGCAAGGTCAATTAATCCTCAAAAGTTTATTGACTATAGTTATTATTGTCCCACAGAAGATGAGTACAAGTCTTATCTCAAAGGACATATTGAAGTTATCGAACCAGAAAACTCTCAAAATCATCCTGAAGCTACACCATCAGGCGATCCTCTAGCAAGACTGATCGTACCAATCTTGATTAAAGATACCAATTACACATCTGGTTTTTTCTCCTCTGCGGAAGATACTATGTTTACCAGTAATATTTTGTATGGCTGGTTAATTGCCGATCGATACTCCCTCGATTGTTCTTGGCAACCATCAGAGATCGGCTTACTCAGAGAATTAACGACTCAGTTAGCGATCGCAATTAAGCAAGGATTACTCCACAAGCAATTATCTGAGCTTGCTTTACTAGATTCTTTAACCCTCGTTTACAATCGTCGCTCCTTCGAGCGTCAGCTAAAACGAGAGTGGGGAAGACTCAAGCGTATCCCTGCACCCCTATCCTTAATTATGTGCGATGTGGATTGCTTCAAAATCTATAACGATGTTTATGGTCATCAACAGGGAGATAAATGCTTGCAGCAGGTAGTTAAAGCCATATCATCTGCCCTTAAAAGACCAGGGGATATTCTCGCTCGCTATGGTGGAGAAGAATTTGTGGTCATTTTGCCTCAAACTCCCCAATCTGGAGCAGCTAAAGTTGCTGAAACTATTAGAAATGCAGTGAAATCATTGAAGATTCCCCATCATAATTCTTTAGTTGATTCTGTCATTACAGTTAGTTTGGGAGTTGCTAGCACTATTCCCGACGCGGTAGATAATCCCCAGCTTTTAATTGAGGCAGCCGATCTTGCTTTGTACCAGTCTAAAGATCGCGGTCGTGACTGCGTTACCGTATATCCAGAATCTATCTCTCACTCCAAAGACCGACAAGAATTAAAAATACGTTGGGTAAAACGTCTGCGTGATGCTTTGCATCACAACCTTTTTAGCCTTTACGCTCAATCCATCATCCCCCTGAAGGGAAATGACGAGCGAAAATCCTTTGAGATTCTTCTCCGTCTTACTGACAAAGCAGATCAAGTAATTCTTCCTGGTGTCTTTCTGGACATCGCCGAGCGTAATTTTTTGATGACGGATATTGATACTTGGGTGGTCAATAACTTATTTGAAACCCTGAAAAAATGCGATCGTCATATTTGGAACAATCATCGTTTTTCAGTCAACCTGTCTGGGTTATCTCTCAACAACGAATCTTTTTTGCAGTTTCTCAAACGACGACTGACTGAATGTTCTCTCCCTCCCGAACTATTTTGTTTTGAAATTACTGAATCTGTAGCAGTATCCGATTTAAGCAGAATAGTTGAATTTATCAATTCTC
>JASJDX010000258.1 GCA_030064975.1 Pleurocapsa sp. MO_192.B19 | reverse complement strand
GCCTTTGGTTTACCGATGGGTGGAGATTTAGAATATGCTGACGAAGTAACCCTAGCCAGAGCTTTAGAAGGTAGACGAGAATTAGATTAATTTAGATTAATACAGTAATTAGATTAATACAATAATTGAAGTATTCAAACTTACCAGTACATTAATCAAAATTTTAATTGCACAATTCAACAATTTATCATTTTTTATTTCACATAAAATCTTTTCTTTTACTTTAAAAATACTTCACAAAATTAGCTTATATTTAAATATTTTATGGAGACTATTTTTATCAAATATTTATTATGAATTTAAAAGAAATTATGCTGTAAAATAAGCCCCAAAATATTAGCATTACTAATAAAAATAATTTTTACTCATCAATTAACCTTAACTAAACTACTTTTGTCCGAAAAAAATAAAACTCACCATATATTTTGCTCTACAATAATGATCAAATAAATAAAAAAAATTGACAACACAATTAGCATTTCAGAGGAAAAATTGTGACTATAAACTATCAAGAATTCACGGCGATCGTTTTTATAGACTCTAAAGTAGACAACTATCAAAGCTTGATTGCAGGAATTGCTCCAGAAGCTAAAATTGTCCTAATAAATCCTGCCAACGATGGAGTTGAAAAAATTACTGAAACGCTAAAAACAGCTAATTATCAAGAAGTTCATTTAATTTCTCATGGCTCTCCTGGATGTCTTAACCTAGGTAATAATCAACTCAATTTAGATAATCTCGATAATTACGCCTCAGAATTACAAACCTGGTTTCATACCTCGTCTTGTATAGCTCATCCTGTAAAGCTTGTCCTTTTATACGGTTGTAATGTTGCAGCAGGAGATGCAGGTGCAGAATTTATCGCCAAACTCAAACAACTAACAGGTGCAGAAATCGCCGCAACTTCTAACCTGACTGGTAATAAGACTCTGGGTGGCGACTGGGAACTAGAAGTTACTACCTCTAGAGATATTAAAGTCAATCTAGCCATAGAAGAATCAACTAGACAGTCTTATCAAGGAATTTTAACGTCTCTTACTGTCACTACTGCTGATGACGAAGATGATGGCGATCTTAGTGCAGGAGATCTATCTTTACGAGAAGCGATCGCTATTGCTGATGATGGTAGCACTATTACTTTTGACTCTAATCTCAGTGATAATTCAATTATTCTTAATCAAGGTGAATTATTGATTGACAAGAGCTTAAATATTAATGGTTTAGGTGCAAATAACCTAACTGTTAGTGGTAACGATCGATCTCGTGTTTTTAAGATTGATGATGGTGATGCCCACAATCAAGCCAATGTATCTATTGACGGACTAACTATTAGTGATGGAAGAAGTTCAGAAGGTGGTAGTTCTAATCAGCTGAATGGCGGAGGATTTCTTAACCAAGAAAATCTGACTGTAACTAATTCCGCTATTGTAGATAATGATGCAGGAAATGGTGGAGCTATTTACAGTACTGGTCAACTACAGCTTGACAATAGCCTTGTCTCTGAAAATTCGGGTGGTACTGCTCCCATTTTCAACGATGGAGGAGTGGCATCAATATCTAATACCACTATTACCAATAACGGGACTGCTGGTATTGGTGCGATCGCCAATAATAGAGGAAGTGAGCTAAGATTATCTAACAGCACGGTTACTAGCAATAACGCTTTTGATGCAGCCGTATTTAATGGTGAAGATAGTACATTTAATGTTAGCAGTAGTATCATTGCTGGTAACTCAGGAGATGTAGATCCAGAAAGAGATGATATTATTGGTACTTTTGTCAGCGAAGGTAACAATCTGATTGGTAATAGTAATGGTGGCAATGGTTTTGACAGCCCTAGCGATCTTGTAGGTACAGCAGATAATCCTGTCGAGCCGCAACTGGGACAATTGCAAGATAACGGTGGTTCGACTCAAACTATTGCCCTACAACAAGGTTCTCCAGCCATTGATGCGGGTAGTAATCCGAATAACTTAGAAACCGATCAACGAGGAGAAGGATTTGATCGTACTGTAGGTAACGGCACAGATATTGGTGCTTTTGAAGTACAGAATGGTGATGGTGGAGGCACTCCCACAGAATTAGTTGTTTCTACTTTAGAAGATGAAAACGATGGCGATTTTAGTACAGGAGATCTTTCGTTACGAGAAGCAGTTGCTTTAGCTAATCAACAAGAAGGCGCAGACACTATTACCTTTGACTCGGATCTTAGCGGTGGCACCATTACCTTCAATCAATCTTTAGAGCGCGATTTAATTATTGATGAGTCTCTTGCGGTTGTTGGTTTAGGTCAAGATAATTTAACTGTTGATGGTGGTTTCATTTTTAATAATGCTCAAACAGATACTGATTTGGCAATTGATGGGTTAAATATTACTGGTGGTCAAATTGATAGCTATGGTAATTTGACCCTTACTAACAGCACCATCAGTGAAACTATTCCTAGAGATGGTTCTTCGGATAATAGCTCGATTATTAGTCGAGGAACCGCAAATATTAGCGACTCTACTATTAGGGATAATAGTGGCGGTGACGATATTGGAATTTTAATTGAATCGGGAACAGCCAATATTGAACGTAGTACGATTGCCAATAATGAGGGGGTATTGGGAGGATCGGGAGTTTTAATTCTCAGTGACGAAACAGTAAATATTAGCAATAGTACAATTACCAACAATCGAAACAGGTTTGCTGGTGGTGTCGCTAATGCTGGTGGTGGCACAGTTAATATCAACAACAGTACCATAGCTAATAATAATGGTGGTTTGGGTAGTGGAGGTATCCAGAACTCTTTTGGTACTGTTAGGGTAACCAGTAGCATCCTCGCTAATAATACTGGTGGCGGTTTTATGGGAGATATCTCTGGCGATGGAGAATTTATTAGTGGCGGAAATAACTTAATCAGTAACGGCGATGATGCATCAGGTTTTGTCGATGGAGTTAACGGCGATCTCGTTGGTAGTAACGGTGACGATGGAGAAAATCCTCAAACAGATCTCTTAATTGATGCTCGATTAGGAGAATTACAAGACAACGGTGGTTCTACCGAAACCCTTGCGTTACAAGAAGGTTCTCCTGCAATTGATGTTGGTAGTAATCCGAATAACTTAGAAACCGATCAACGGGGAGAAGGATTTAACCGCACTGTGGGCAATGGTACAGATATTGGTGCTTTTGAAGTGCAAAATGGTGATGGTGGTCCAACTCCTACCGAGTTAGTTGTTTCTACTTTAGAAGATGAAAACGATGGCGATTTTAGTGCAGGAGATCTTTCGTTACGAGAAGCAGTTGCTTTAGCTAATCAACAAGTAGGAAATGATACGATTACTTTTGATGAAAGCTTGAATGGTGGCACGATTAGTATTGATGAATCCTTAGATCGCCAGCTAATTGTTGATGACTCGGTGACTATAAGTGGTTTGGGACAGGATAATTTAACTCTTGATGGTGGATTTATCTTCAGTGTCCCCGAATCAGATATCAATCTTACTATAGATTCCTTGAACCTAACTGGAGGCAAAATTGACAGTTTTGGTAATTTAACTCTGACCAACAGCACCATTAGCCAAACTATTGGTATGGTTAACAACTCCTCCAACAATAGTGCAATTATTAGTCGTGGTACGGCAGTCATTAGCGATTCCAGCATTAGAGATAACAATACTGGCAATAGTGCTGGTGATACTGGTATTTCAATCGAATCAGGAACAGCTACTATTGAACAGAGTACGATCTCTGATAATCAAGCCCAAACAAGATCGGGAATTATTATTGGCAGTGATGCTACGGTAAATCTGATTAGTAGTACGGTTGCTGGAAATAGATCGAGATCCCTTGGTGGCGTTCAAAATGATGGCATACTAAACATTGTTAACAGCACTGTAGCTGATAACGGTGGTGGTGATGCAGGAGGAATTAACAATACTGGTTCAATCTCCCTAACTAGTAGCATTGTGGCAAATAATAATAGCGATTCTATCTTGACAGATATTTCTGGAGATGGACAGTTTATTAGTGGTGGTAACAACTTGATTAGCAACGGTGATAACTTAACCAATCTTGAAGATACCGACATTGCAGGTACTACCGATAATCCTATCGATCCACAGTTAGGAGAATTACAAGATAATGGCGGTATTACCCAAACTATTGCCCTATTAGAAGGTTCTCCAGCAATTGATGCGGGTAGTAATCCGAATAACTTAGAAACCGATCAACGGGGAGAAGGATTTAACCGTACTGTAGGTAACGGTACAGATATTGGTGCTTTTGAAGTACAAAATGTTGAAAATTTATACATTAGAGGAACAAACGCAGATGATATCCTGACTGGTGGCCAAGGTAATGATACGATTAAAGGCCGAAATGGTGATGATTCTATTTCAGGTGGTTCAGGTAACGATCTGCTAAATGGTGGCAGAGGAGACGATACGATTGATGCGGGTTCAGGTGATGACACTGTTTCTGGTGGAGGAGGAGACGATTCGCTGGCTGGGGAAGAAGGTAACGATCTGCTAAATGGTGGCAGAGGCAACGATACGATTGATGCGGGTTCAGGTGATGACATTGTTTCTGGTGGCAGAGGAGACGATGTGCTGGTTGGTGGAGATGGTAACGATACTTTAAATGGCAACCGTGGTAAAGATATCTTTGTGCTTCAATCTAATCAAGGGGAAGATACCATTGTGAACTTTAGTAACGGCAATGATTTGCTTGGTTTGACTGATACATTGAGTTTTGACAATTTAAATATTGTTCAGAATGATTTAAATACAACAATTCACGATCTAACTAATAACAATGAAACTCTAGCAACACTAGTTAATGTTAATGCCGCACATATCAACGCCCACGATTTCACAAAGATTTAAACTGAGGTTGCTGAAGAGGAAATAGGCAATAGGAGACAGAGAAAAAGTAATAATTAATCAATAGTATTAGTAATTAATCAATAGTATTAGTATCTTTTCTCTGTCAAAATTTACCGTTCCCTATTTCCTCAGCTGTTCCTGTTCATTCTTCTGAGAACAAACCGTCCGAACTTAATCTCTTACTCCGTCTGCAATTAAGTATTCAATCAATATATCAGAATCGTTATGACTATGATGACTATGATATATTGATTAAGATTCATAAAAAATATATAAATTGTCAACTAATTTTGCCTGGCATTTTAGGAAATTAAAATCATGACTACAGAAGGATGTTTGAAAGTAGGACAAGAAGCTCCTGAATTTACAGCTACTGCTGTTTTCGATCAAGAATTTAAAACTGTTAAACTATCTGACTATCGTGGTCAGTATCTTATCTTATTTTTCTATCCTTTGGACTTCACTTTTGTCTGTCCAACTGAAATTATCGCTTTTAGCGAGCGTCATGAAGAGTTCAAATCTATCTCTACTGAAATTTTAGGCGTATCTGTAGACAGTGAATTTTCTCACTTAGCTTGGATGCAAACTGACCGTAAAGAAGGTGGTATTGGCGACATTGCTTATCCTTTGGTTTCTGATATTAAAAAAGAAATTAGTGGCGCTTACAATGTCCTTGACCCCGATGCTGGTGTTGCACTACGGGGATTATTCATTATTGATAAAGAAGGCATAGTTCAACACGCAACTATTAACAACTTATCTTTTGGTCGTAGTGTAGATGAAACTTTGCGCACTCTTAAGGCAATTCAGCACGTACAAGCTCATCCTGATGAAGTTTGTCCTGCGGGATGGGAAGAGGGAGACAAAACCATGAATCCCGATCCACTTAAATCTAAGGTTTATTTCTCTTCTGTTAGTTAATAATTGAAGTAATGCCGAGGGGAATTTAACCCCTCTTTTTTATTGTATGGCCCCTTAATCCTGCAAGCTTGTGAAATTTCAATCGATTTAGCTTGAGCTTTGAATGTAACTTTTATCAATCAGATCTGGTATGAGGTACACGAATTGGCAACTAGCAACTAGCAGGATATTGACTATATATCATTTAAACAAATGAGAACTGCTATAGCCTAAGCACTTAGATTAGGACACTTATTACTTATTACTTGTACGGGTCAACGGCCGTTGACCCCTACTCATTACCCTAGAGCAATCTAATCAACTTGTCCTAACCGATTAACGTACTGTGATATATTGGGTTTTTAATGGTTAATTATTGATTTTGCCCTGTGTTTTCTGTACTTTCTGTACTTTCTGTACTTCCTGTACTTTTTGTGGGTGTCAGACAGCCATGAGTTCTGAGAGTAGCAGCAGCAGCATAGTCTCTTTGAGCGGGAGTATCAGGGTTAAAAGAATCACCTGTTTCTTGGTATGGAGAAGCTACGCCACAATATGCAGACATAGTTTGAATAGTTTGAGCCCCCCAATGATTGGCAATATCAGAAAAATTAACAGGCTGTTTGTTAGTTACCAATTCGGCTGATTGACCTTGCTTATTATTAGCAAATTTGGCTAAATTTTGGAGGACTGCAATCAATTCCGCTCTGGTAACAGGGGTATCTGGTTTGAAAGAGCCATCAGGGTAACCCTTAACAATTTCGTTCTCTTTTGCCCATTGAATTTTATTAGCACTCCATCGAGAAGACTCAACATCAGGATAGGGTTGAGTTGGAACTGATGGAGTTTCCAGGTTAACGCTATCAATTGTTTCTAAAGCTCCGTAAGCCATGGAAACTAGTTGTTCTCTGGTTAAAGACTCCGTAGGACGGAAAGTTTGATCTTTGTAACCAGCAATAAAACCAAGAGCTACCGCCTGTTCAATTTCGTCTTTATAGATATCTCTTGATATATCGCTAAAGCTAGCAGAAGGTGCGGGCGGAGTGGGAACAGTATCCCCCGCAGCGGCGATCGCCTGTGAATTGCCGCTAAAGAAGTAATGGCCTAAGACTTTGCCATCAAAAGTTTTCTTGGTAAATTTCCAACCAGGATTTAAATATATTTTGAGATATTCCCCTTCTGCTTGACCAAAAGTTTGACCCACAACGCTTTTAGAGCGATCATTGCGATTTTGGGCGACTAGCTGAAATCCATCTCCCTGAGGAACTATAGTAAGTAAATAATCTAGGCTGGTATCTTGTCCATCTAAGCGTACTGAGTAACCATTACTATCAGTGGAACGACGACAACTACCCGTAAAGTCAAAAGTTGTCCATAGTGGATTAATAATAGTGGGTTCTGAACCTCTTTCACTCCAGCAGTTCTGTTGACCAGGAATTTGTTCTACTACCGCTAAATTATAGCCAATTGCCCCTGCGGGTACGGCCACCGCCACCACTTGATCGTCGGGAACAGGTTCTTCGGTAACTTGAGCTACGGTAGGCAGTAACGGAGTTGTTAAAGCGATCGCTGTTGTCAAAATTGCTGTTAATTTTAACTTTTTTGATAATTTCATAGTATTTTTTAGTGCTGTTATCGATATGATTAAAGCTCAAAATTATGATTTCGTCCGCTTTAATAAGAAAGTATTTGGTATTAGTTAAGAAATAGATAGGTTAACTTAAGGGAATCGATGTAGTTTACTCTAAAATTGCTACTGCCATAGAGAGGGCGACAATTGGCGCAGTAACAGCGCGGAGAATCCGACTTCCAAGAGAAACGGGTTGATACCCTAAAGCGATCGCCTGTTCTATTTCTGTTTCTGTCCAACCTCCTTCGCATCCTGTGGCAATGACTATTTCTTGCTGTTTTTTGTTTCTGGTTTGTAAACAATTCCAGAAAGATATTGTATTTTTCCGTGCTACGCAGATGTACTTGTCTTGATTAGAAGTAGTATTGTTAATTGCTGAAGTAAACTTAACTGGCTCAAAAATAGTAGGCACAATTTCTCTTTCTGACTGTTCGGCCGCTTCGGTAGCAATTTTACGCCAGCGTTGGATTTTATGCGGACTGGGTTTGGGGAGAGTGCGATCGCTAATCACGGGAATAAAGTTACTAACTCCTAATTCTGTACAGCAGCGTACTACCTGCTCATAACCACTTCCTTTGGGTAAAGCTGTAATTAGAGTTAGAGATATAGGTAATTCTGTCACCAGATCGACTAATTCAATAATCTCGGCTGATTTATCTTGAATTTTAGCTAACCAGGAGTTACCAACACCATCCATAGCGATAAAGCGATCGCCATTATTCAACCGCAATACCCGTAATAAATAGTGCTGTTGTTGAGCATCGAGAGTAATCGTTTGCTTTTGTATTTGTTCGGATCTAACAACTAAACGATAAGTCAACTGATTTTTAAATTATTAATTATTCATTATTAATTATTCATTACTGAGAAACCCAAACAGACACCGAACCTCCTTTACAGCTAAACTCACCCCAACCATATTCATTTGTGGTAACTGTCTCGGACATATGTTTAGTTATGTCATAAAAAGTAGTATGGGGTTGACCTACTTCCATCCATTTGCTGCCTCCCCAGCCATTACTGAGGATTGTGGCGATCGCCTGAGGATGTTCTGCATCTCCTAACCTTGTCCAGCCGACGAGATTGGCATCATCAAAGTAATCGTACTGCTCACCATAGGCATGATGTTGGCGCACATAAAGAAATTTATCAATTATCCAATGATGATCGTTAAGCCAAATTTCATATTCTCGACCTTGATCTTTATAATCTGCGCCATAATAGTCGCCATAAAAAATGCAGGGGTAGCCTTCCTGTCTTAATAAGATTAAGGCATAAGCCAAAGGTTTAAACCAAGACTCTACAGGAGATTCTAAGGCTTGTAAGGGTTGAGAATCATGATTTTCGACAAAAGTCATTGCTAGGCTAGGCTGCTGTTGTACTAGAGTGTTGTCAAAGATTTGGCGTAAGTCGTAATGTTCACCACTTTTGCTAGCACGATGAAAATTATAGTGTAGAGGAACATCAAATAAAGACATTCTGCCTTCAGTATTTGTAATGTAACCGTGTAACGCGGCAATATCATCTGACCAATATTCCCCCACTGCAAACATATCTTTGTCAGTAGTAGACAGATCTCGCACAAAATCTAACCAGCCATTAAAAAACAGAAAACTAATATGTTTAACGGCATCAATGCGGATACCATCCACCCCTGTTGTCTCAAAATACCATTTGCCCCAAGCCTTCAATTCATTGCGGACATCCTCACTCCTCATATCTAGATCGCAAGCCATCAAGAAGTCATAATTACCGTGTCTGGGGTCAACATCGGTTTCAAACTGTTTATCTGTGAGGCGATATATTTGACGATCGTTCCAATCATAAGCATTATGATTTACAGCATCAAAATGAGCCGCATTCCATTTAAAACTAGAATACTTATCTCCTCGACCAGGAAAAGTATATTTAGTGTAGACTTCTATTTCTCGATAGTCACCCATTACATGATTACGGTTATCCCAAGCTACAGGTACAGCTTGAACCTTTTCGGTTTCGTCACCACCATTACGATGATTTAAGACAACATCAGCATAGACTTGTAATCCAGCTTGTTGTGCAGCTTTAATTGCTGCTAAATATTCTTGCTTCGTGCCGTATTTTGTTCGAGTAGATCCCTTTTGCTCAAATTCACCCAAATCAAACAGATCATAAACACCATAACCAACGTCATAGCCTCCGCCACTTCCCTTATAAGCAGGAGGAAGCCACAACGCTGTAATCCCTGCTGTTGCTAGATCTTTGGCTCTGTTAGCTACTTCTTGCCACAACGTTCCGTCAGGAGCAATATACCAATGGAAATATTGCATCATTACACCGTTTAGCTGAGACATGGCGATCGCAATTCCTCTTACTATTTTTGCTGCAAGTAAGAATATTACCAGTCAGATTGCTGAGAAACCCTAAAGTTAAAGATTAATCTAATTAGTTATTATTTGGAAAATACTATATTTATTAAAAAAGTTTTTAGTCTTTAGTCTTTAGTCTTTAGTCTTTAGTCTTTAGTCTTTAGTCTTTAGCTCAATTACTTAGTAGAATCGATCTAAAGTATTTTTGGCGTTGCTGAATACGTAATGATTTTGAGCTGATTGTTTACGAAAAACATGGATCTGGGAGTTGAAAAATATTAGATACCATTACCAAATCAGCAACGCCGTATTTTTAAGATTTAGTTTGGTTGTTGAGAGTCAGTTTTCATTGTATTCGATTCGCGCTATTGCCTCTGACCAATCAGGTATATATTCTGTGTACCAAGTATGGGATTGATTAAAACCTAATTTATCAGAATCTTTCATAGCTTTAAGATGAGATCCTGAATTACGGAAAGCTTTCAAATCTGAACTATTTTCCCACACTGTTAAAGTTCTCAAATCCCTAAATCGAATTTTAATTGCAATCAAACCATGAGAATTTTTAGCCTGATGTATTGACTTCAAAGACAGAATGGCAAACATTAAGAAGGCAGGTATTCCTCTAAGGGTGTATTTAGTTGTTGATGCAATCATGTTCAAATTTAATATAACCGACAGCTACGAATGTTTTGCTAGCCAACTCAACAGCAATTGATTAGTCTTGTCTGATTGTTCGAGCATAAACCAGTGTCCTGCTTGTTCTATACAGACGTATTGCCATTCTGCTGCAATGTGTTCACCAGAGTTTTTCATCTGTGATTCCCAAAGGAATTCGTCTCTTTCACTCCAAATACCCAAAGTTGGTATTTTAATCGCGTCGGGTTCAGGTAGCTGCTTGGTTAAAGCAGCCAATAAATATTCGGGAACTGGATTAGCTTTTTCCAGTCTTTCCATATTTTCCAATACTTCTGGTTTTAAAGCGTTTTCAACAACGCTGTCTCTATAGGGATGGGAGCGAAGAACCTCGCGCAATAAATAACCATCGTTGGCACGATAGAGTTGAGGAGCAATGTCTTGAATGTTCAAAAAGTAAAGCCATTGAAATTGCAAGTTTTCAAAAGATATAGTCAAAAACTCTTTTAAATGTCCAACTGACATTGCTGTATAGGTTTTTAATAATTCAGTATCAGAAGCTAATTGCCAACCTAAAACAGCACCATAATCATGAGCAATGCAATGTACTTTATCAAGATTGAGTTGTTCTAGTAAAGTTACTAAATCGTTGACTAAATTGGTTAGCTGATATCTGGCTATTTCTAGAGGTGCTTCGCTCAATCCATAGCCTGGTAAATCTGGACATACAATCCTGTAGCCAGCCTCAATTAAAGCAGGTATTTGCTTGTGCCAAACTGTACCATCATCTGGCCAACCATGAAGTAGGAGTACGGTTTCTTCGCCTTTTTCAGAATCTCGGACGTGATATTGAACTCCGTTTAATTCAATCTTGCTTGCATTTATCTCTAGCATTGCCTTTTTTAGTACATCAATTAATTTGCTTATTTGGAAACTAATTGAATACACCAACTAAGTTCTTGCCTTTTTTTGCCATAGAGAACACATTCTTGCTAAATACGCCGAAACTTTTGGGGAGAGATGCCCACAATACGCCTAAAATGACGAGTGAGATGACTTTGATGGGCAAACCCGCAAGCTAAAGCTATTTCAACAGTTGTAAGCTCGGAATGCTTAAGTAGTTCTTTGGCTCGCTCGATTCTACGCCTAATTATGTATTGATGAGGTGGAATCTGCATAATTTGTTTGAATAAACGACAAAAATAAAATTTACTAATCCCTGCGATTTGGGCTAAATCCTCCAAGCGAATGTCTGTATCAAGATGAGCTTCAATAAAATCCAAAACCTGCTTTTGTTTTTTTTGAGAAAAAGCTTCTAAATTAGGACTTTTTAAACAAGTAACGGAAAAATTTTTGACTAAATGAACTGCTAGAGATGTGCCAAATGATTCCCCATAAAGTCTTCCTGCTGGACATTTTGCCGCCAAATCTGCTTTTAAGGCTTGTACTAGTGCCTGAATAGTTGGGTCGAATATCTGCCATTGAGGTATTAATTCCAGGCGATCGCAATTAAACATCTGTTGCGATATTTGAGTAAATAAATCTAACTCAAATGTGATTATTGTAAAGTTTAGTGGCTGTTCCCACCTTGTCCAGTGAGTCGTATTTGCTGGACAAAAGCAGATTTCTCCTTCTTTAAGACGATGAGAAAAATGTCGCTCTCCTAAACGGCGATCGTGATCTGATTCAAAACCATTATCAATAATTTCTAGAGCGTGTTGTTGAAAGGTAGATTTAGGAGTTTCACAGCCAGGATGCTGCTGATAATATGCCAAAAATAAACTTTCCCAGCCAACTTGATGACTAGATAACTCAGGGACATCAGGTAAAATTTCACCGAAAGCCTCTATTTGATTCAGATCTATAGTGCGATCGCCCATGAATTATCTTATTTTGTTCGAGAACGCATTTTACAGCACTTTTGGGTTGAATAGAACTTATAAACCTACAATCTAAGTACCGTTACTGTTATATTAACAACCGTGGGCTGAGATGACTTTTTCAGGATTCGACTGAAGTATTTACTTTAAACAGCTACGTGCCTGTTCCTTATGACCTCTAGGTTAGGTTGTGTATTGAGTTAACCGTACCATGTGCATTTGTTCATGAAATACACCGTCAATAAACGCAGCAGTAGGCTCAATACCAAATGACTTGAAGCCAAATGATTTGTAAAGCGAAATTGCTGAAATGTTGCTGGCGTTCACCACTAGGGTTAATTGGATAAGTCCTGTCTGAGAATCTGCAAATCTAAGCGCATGAGTTAATAACTGCTTACCTAGCCCTTGTCTACGATGGCTGGGGGCGACAAACATACCGTTGATACTGCCTTTGTGATTAACCTTTTTCCGACTTTCTCGCCCAACGCTTATAATAGCTACGATTTTAGAACTGTTAAAAGCAGCAAACATGGTACGAGATGGACTTAAGCTCAGTGACTCTGCAAATGCCGAGAGGGGTCTTTTCTTTTCTTCTTCGTAGCTTGAGTTAAACGCTGTTGGACTATCACGTAAAGCTTGAAGTCGAATAAATTGGTATGCTTCTGCATCACTACTATTGAGTTGCTGTATTTGCATATGAGAAGCGACCTAAATATTTAATATACGGAAACTTTATAGATATTAAGCCTATATGGGATAAAAAATAGAAACTTTTCGTAGATATACCTTATGGAGAACGACTATGATGCTTTTTTTTAGTACGAAGTTTGCAATACACTTGAACTTCACCAAATCTTTCAAGTTTTTTGATTTCTTGGAAACCAAGCCTTTCCAATAGCTTTCTAGATTTAAAATTTTTCGCTTGTGTTTCAGCAACCACTAGTGAACTTCCATTATTTCTCAGTGCTTCTTGCACCGCTTTAAATGCTAATCCCTGACCTACATATTCAGGAAGCAATTGGTAAGATAATTCTACCTCACCTGAATCGATATGCTCCCCGAAAACAACTGTTCCAATTGGACTGCCCTTGACCTCAATAACCCAATAATTCGCAGGTTTTTGCTTTATAAGAGCTTCTACTCTTCTTTTAGCTTCATTGAAAGGTACTTCACCACCCAAATACTTTCTTACTTCACTATCAGTAAGCAACCTCAATAAAAACTTATCATCACTATCTAGAATCTTCCGTAGTTTCATATTCCCATTTAGTGCTGAGTGCCATAATTTAGCAGCTTCGATCAACGCTTCTGAGTTTAGCTAGTGGATGAGTATGTCTACTCCAATGCTTAGTTAACAATTGTGATCTGTAGGCTAGGGGTCGCCTAATCGCTAACAGAGACTAGCATCTAGCAGGCTAGAACTTCTTATACAGCCAATGAGAAGGATTGTTGTCTTGACCGAAAACTTGAGGGTGCGATTACGCTCCGCGTACCAGCAAAGCTGATCGCAATTACTCTTACTTTTCTGCTCAGGTAATGTTACCAATTTTATGATCGACAAACAGTGAAGCAAAAGATTAATCGGCGTTGGTGATTTGAGGAATGAAGTACAAAATATTACGGTTTGTAGCTTGTAGCTTTTAGCTTTTAGAATTTAAATACCGTCTGTCATTTGTTTAAATACAGATTTAGCATTACGCACTCACCAACGCCG
>JASJDX010000257.1 GCA_030064975.1 Pleurocapsa sp. MO_192.B19 | reverse complement strand
GTCTTTGAAGATTTTTACTTTAGAAAGCAATCGAGAAGAAGTAAGGAAGATTTTGTTGGTCGATCTGTAGTTTGCGTTCATTTTTTATTTTGACCTTCTAATAATTTTTTTAATACGACTGGTCGTATCAAAATAAACAATAAAAAAGCTATTCTATGGGAAGGCTTAATTTTTTACTGCGAAATGCAGCAGGGCATTCAAGCTGCCAAAATGAATTCGGCAAACAGCACGGACGGCCCAAATGCCAGACACAGGTTCTGACATCATGTCCTCCCCTTGTCACCGTAGGCACTATCTTCTGAAGGCGGTTTAACGTTGATTGCACTCAGAAAATCATCGAGCATAAGTTTGGTAAACTGCCTTAATGGTTCTACAGACTTTTCAATTTGCATTCTCAGTAATGCTCCTTCGTAACCGTTCAATAAGACACTCGCCAGTTTCTCAGCAGTAAGATCGTGTCTCACAGTTCCTTGCTCTTGAGCTTTGGTTAATACTCGGGCAAATCGCTGTTGCATCAGTTGTAAACTTTCAGACATCGCTTGTCTACAAAGCTCACTGCTATCTCCTAACTCCGCTCCTAAATTGCCTATCAAACAACCTTCTCTTGCTTTTTGGTGTCGCAAAATTTCCTGGTCAAAAAACTGCTTCAGAGCATCAAGAGCATCTTTCTCTGGATCGTTCAACCAAGCATCCATATTCGCAGTAATCTGTTTGGCATATTGTCTAATGACTTCTGCACCAAAATGTTCTTTACTTTCAAAGTAATTGTAGAAAGACCCTTTAGGTACTTTTACCCGCTCCACTACCTCTTTGATACCAGTGCCATGATAGCCTTGGTTAATAAAGATGCTTACTCCTTGGTTGAGAAGCTGTTCGCGAAAGTTTTGATTGCGTTTTGGTCTAGGCATATTATTAATATATGACCAGTCGTCTCAAAACAACAATTATGTTTACAAAACTTTAATTTTTATACTTATTTACGCCCACCTACTTATTTACAATCTAACCTTCAAGTTTGTAATTAGGTGTTAAGAAGTTGTTTCTCCTCTTATCATTTTTTAAAATATGAGTTAGAATTCGCCCAATAGACTTCCTGAAAAGATGGAGATTACTCAATGTCTGCCCTTCGTCAACCTAATATTTCGTCTGAATACTATTCCTTAAATTACCCTACAAAGAAGACGAGCAATCAAGATCGACAACTAATTAAATATCCTTCTACTAAGCCAGGCAAAATTTTAAAGTCTGGTGCTTTTCCCCAAACTAACCATCTTCCTAATAATCTTCAAATTTTGTCATTATTACAAAAAGGTTCTTTTAGTTTAGCCTTAGTTTCAATGACTGCAAGTATTGGTCTTTATATATCCACTGTTCAAATTCCTAAACTTTGGAGTCAAGAGTACCAAAATCTAGAAACTCTACAGCGTCAAGAGCGTCAATTAATAGCAATTAACGAAAGTATTAAATATCAGATTGCCCAAGAAGCTAGTTCAAATAATAGCTTGTCTATATCTAAACCAGAGTCAGCTGTGTTTATTTCTCCAGCAAAAGTAAGTATAAAAACTCAGCCTGAACAAACCATAAATAACCAGGAAAGGATTGAGCTAAAGCATAATAATTTGGGATATTGACCTTAAAAAAAACTCGTGTGTTATTGATTAATATTGGTTGGAGATTAGGTACCATCGGTACTTGAAATTGTCAGCAATCTCGATGAGTAATTGTTTATAATATCGATGATAAAAATAGTAGTCTGCAATTAATATTGATTGCTCATTTATGCTTAATTATTATTGGTTAATAACTTCAGGCTTATCTGCATAGTCCGCAGGTCAACAACCTCAACAGATAAATTTAATTTAATTTAATTTTAATTTAATGCCTGAAAATATTATTCTTGATTATGACGAAATCTAAGTCTAAATTTCCTCTAAGATCTACCAACAGTCGCAATTCCCAAGTCAGACCAAAATATAATCCCTTATCGAGCGATCGCCAAACTAAAATTTCCCCTAATACAAAGCTTCGTTCATCCAATCAATATATATTGCGCTTATTTCTAGTGTGGGGAGTTTTAATTTTAGGCGCAATTGGTTTAATGTCAAGGTTGTATTATCTACAAATCGTTAATCCTGTTATTAAATATGAACAAGCACCCAAGGGCAAGAAATTAACTCAGATAGCTCAAGATCAGCAAACCACACAGCTACGTTTTTATATTCCTCGTCGTCAAATTGTAGACCGTCAACAAAACGTCTTAGCAACCGATCGCATAACCTATACTCTTTATGTTCATCCCTACTTGTTTAAGAGAAATTCTCAACCTGTTCCTGCAAGGGAAATTGCCGAAGACTTAGCCGATATTTTAGAAAATAAAACTCCTGAAGAATTTCTGGAAATTTTTAGTAAACAAGATTGGGGGATTCGTTTGGCTGGAGATTTACCAGAATCAGCTAAAGAAAAAATTGTCGCCCTAAAAATTGATGGTTTAGATTTAGAACAAAACTATTCCCGTTTCTATCCTCATCAGGAAATGGCTGCCGAAGTGACGGGCTACGTTAACCGTGATAATAGTCGTATTCCCCAAGCTGGGGTGGAATATACCCAAAATAAATTATTAGAACGTCAGCCCATTAGCTGGAAGATGAAGCGTAGCTTTAGCAATAATCAAGCCGTATTTCATCCAGGAGATTTAGAGCGATCGCAAAAGCTGTTTAACTTTGATGATTTGCGTTTACAGTTGACTATTGACCTACGGTTACAACAAATTGCCCGCAATGCCTTGGAAAAACAGATGAAACAATACAAGGCAAAACGGGGTACAGTAATTGTCATGGATGTTCGGGATGGTGCGATTTCGGCTTTAGTATCCGAACCGACTTACAATCCCAATACCTACTATGAATACGATATTGGACTATTTAAAAACTGGGCAATTACCGATCTTTATGAACCAGGTTCAACTTTTAAACCAATTAATATCGCCCTTGCTTTAGATGCAGGAGTTATTTCTCCTGAAGATACTTTTGATGATACGGGAGAAATTCAAATTAAGGATTCTGTGGTACGTAACCATGACTTTGATAAAAAAGGCGCACCAGGAATTATCAGTCTCCCAGAAATCTTGCAATATTCCAGTAATGTAGGAATGATCAAAGTGATGAGGCGGATGAAACCGATTGATTATTATCGAGATCTACAGGAATTAGGCATTGAGGATGAAGTAGAATTTGATATCCCTGGATACACCACAGGAAGACTAAAAAATGAGGTTGAGTTTACCGTCAGAGAAATTGAACCAGCTACCACAGCTTTTGGTCAAGGTTTTTCTTTAACTCCTTTAAAACTAATTCAAATCCATGCAGCATTGGCTAATGAAGGTAAATTAATTACGCCTCATGTTGTTCGTGGTTTATCAGACTATAAAGGTTATCTACACTACTCTCAGCCACCCACTAGCAAACAAGTCTTTTCTGCTAAAACTGCTCGTACCGTCTTAAAAATGATGGAAAAGGTAGTAGAAGATGGTAGTGGTTATGCAGCCAAAATTCCTGGTTACAGAATTGCGGGCAAAACAGGAACTTCCCAAAAAGCTATAACTGAAGGAGGCTATGATGAAACAGCTAAGATTACTAGCTTTGTCGGTGTATTCCCTGTCGAAGCACCCCGTTATGCTGTTCTAGCAGTAGTAGACGAACCCCAGGGTGAACATACTTATGGTTCTACCGTTGCAGCACCAATAGTTGGCTCAGTAATTCAAGGAATTATTAATATTGAAGGAATACCACCCAATAAGGAAAAGTTGTCAGACAGCGATCAGGAGCAACAGCAATTAGATTAGATCTTATAGCAACTATCAACGAGGTAACGATTTTCCCTTAATTGCTATTGAATTAAAAAATATAGAAGATATAGAATTTGCTGGCAGTTGAAAATTTCCAACTTTTGTAGAACAGCCACTTCGACTATTAACAGAGGAAAGTGAAATGCAACGTCTGGCTCGTCTGACATTAATATTCGCTATTTTATTTGCTGTCTTTATCGTCGCTCCAGCTTTTCTCAATGGTCAGTTTGCGCCCTATCCGCTCATAAAAAACGGAGATATTCTAGACCTCTTAACACCTTTGGTTTTAATTCCTCTCTATTGGTTGTTGTTTCAAATTCAGCCCATACGTCCGCCCAGTCAAAAGGAAATGCTGGTCTTTCTAGTATTTGCTGTCCTGTGGGTTCAGGGTCAAGGGATGCACTTAGTCGCCAACTCCATCGGACATCTAACCCAAACCTATTCTGGCAGTGAGATCGAGCAACTTACTCACTTTTATGATGAAATACTCAGTCACTATATCTGGCATTTCGGACTTGTGGGATTATCAGCACTTTTAATTTATCGGCAGTGGCAAAACCCTTTCTTGAAGCAACGTTCGGGATTAAAATTCGAGATTACGGCAGGAATTATTCACGGGTTCAACTACTTTATCGATATTGTAGAATCTGGAACAACTGTTTTGGGTGTCCCATTTGCTGTGGGAGTTGTCATTTTTACTTTGATATGGGGACGACAACATTTACGCCAACAGCCGATTCTGGTATTCTTTTTTGTGTCCTATTCAATCGCGTGCCTATTCTTCTTGGGCTGGGGATTATACTGGGGCGGATTACCAGAGTTTAGCAAGGTAGGAATTATTGATTAGCTGTGTCACGTCTAATGGCGATCGCTCTATGTTCCAAGCCAAAAAAGTGAGCTAGATGAATCTCGATCTAATTCAACTCATTAACATGGTCTTTAAGGATAGTTCCGTAACAAGGATTAAATGGTGATACACCTACAGCTTTACATCAAGCTTGTGAAGAGTTAAAACGACTACTGTAATCAAATTTACAGCTCAATAAATTTAGTTGTAGTCGCAACGCCCAATGCAGAATAATTCCTTGCTTGATAATCTTAATCAAAAGATAGACGAAATTGTTATTGGTCAATCAGATCTGGTAAAACAACTACTGGTTGCTTTACTTAGTGGTGGTCATGTCATTATTGAAGGAGTACCAGGAACAGGTAAAACCTTACTGGTTAAAGTTTTATCTCGGCTTATCTCAGCCGATTTTCGCCGTGTTCAGTTAACCCCAGATATTCTCCCCTCAGATATCTTGGGGACAAATATTTTTGACCTTAATAGTCGTGATTTTATCCTCAAAAAAGGCCCAGTTTTTACTGAGATTTTGCTAGCTGACGAAATTAACCGCACTCCCCCCAAAACCCAAGCAGCCTTACTCGAAGCAATGGAAGAACAACAAATTACCCTTGACGGGGAAACGATGCTCTTACCGTCTTTATTTTGGGTTATTGCTACTCAAAACTCCTTAGAATTTGAAGGTACATATCCCCTCCCCGAAGCCCAGCTCGATCGCTTTTTGTTTAAACTGGTAGTTGAATATCCATCCAAAGATGCCGAAAAACAGATGCTGCTTAATGTACAAGCAGGATTTAAAGCCAAAAAACTAGATTTAGATTTGCTTGGCGCGATCGCAACTGTAGATGATATTCTGGCATTACGAGAACAAGCACAAACTATTCAAGTAGAAGATAATATCCTTGATTACTTACTGAATTTAGTTGAACGCACCCGTCTACATCCCGACTTAATTTTAGGTGCATCTCCTCGATCTGCTGTAGCTTGGTTGAATGCTACTAAAGCAAATGCTTGTTTGTCAGGAAGGGATTATGTTACCCCCGATGATATTAAGGAAGTAGCTGTACCTCTATTACGTCACCGACTGATCTTAAGACCCGAAGCACAACTAGATAATGTCAAAATAGATGAGGTGATTAAATCATTGCTCAAGCAAATATCTGTACCGAGATAAATACGAGATAGATAAGTAACATTAAGTAATTTAAATAGGACAATGCATAATTAAAACTTATATCCTCGTTCAAACCAATAATGCCAGTCACCAATGGCTTCTTCAGTTGTTGAGTCAGGATCTAGAGGTTGTATATCTGACAATTGTGCCAAGAAAACATCTTCTAGTTCACCTTCTCTATACAAAACTTCAACAAACATATTATTTGAGCAATCATCTTCGGATGACATTTTTAGCACCGTAACTTTTCTGGCATTAGGCCTATTACGACTTATCCATTTAGCTGGGAAAGGAAAACTGAGTCGATCTTCGAGATAGTAATACCAACCCATCGCCCTTTCTTGTTCATCATAGGCGTCTACCATTACTTCCATTTTAATTCGCTCTTCACGAGTATTATCTTGTTCAACTTCAGACATAATCAAACAAATTAATGAAACTGCTTAAATTTATGATCTGAACTTATTATATATATAAAATTTATATATCATAATTATTATGTGATTTATAGGGGATACGAAGACTACAGTTCGCGCTTGCACCCGTTCGGGCACTTGTCCCGCATAGTTGGGGATAAACCCAAGAGATGGAGGTAATCGCTTAGAAACCATAAACGATTAAAATGAGTTTTCCTCTAAATTCTTGCATAAAGCATAAGACAAATAGCTGAAGACAATAATTTTATTTCAGCCAAACAATAGAGGATTTACTCTGAATAATAAGCTATTTATTAAGTTAGGAAGTAAATATCAGGTTTATATCACCAAAGAGAGCCAAAGAACTATTAATTTAGCACATTTGTTGATACTAGATTTTTATTTCTAAAATTTTGGGACCAGAAAATGACCATCAAAAAAGCTCATTCTATTTGTTTTGGGGAACGAATATTAACAGCAATAGTCCTAACTTTGTCTATAGTTCTCTATAACAATTCTTGGTTTGATACTTTCTTTATTCCTGTATCTAACATTCAACTAGAAGAAGTAAATCAAAAATAACAGTTCAAATCTATCCTATAGTTTTACAAAAAGGACGGGAGCGAGAAAGCCAACGTGCTTCAATTTGACGTAGCGATAGCTCCCGTCGAATGTAGCCGTCTATTACGGATACCGCTTCGCATATTGCATCGATGGCGACTCGGTAGTTTTAACTGCCTGAAAATATCGCTCCTAGAAATCATTTTGCTCTTATCAAAAACTTTATATAGCATAGGGTTTGGCTAATATATTATTAACTTAGAGGCAAAGTAATCAACCTCTCTAAAAACCTAAGTACCAAACACAAGTAATGCACCTTGGCAACTGAATATATAATAGGCTTCTGTATGGAAAAGGTTTTACAGATAAAATATTCAACCAACAAGTACAGAGAAACATGATTTTTTGCTTTCTCAGATAAGGTAGGGCACACCTAAACCAAGTCCGCAACAGGCTTAAACGCTTGGGGAGAGAACCATCTCTGGGTTAAATACCGCAAGGGGCTCCAATAAACTATGACAAAGTAGGACAGGCTTGGACAAAATCCCCCCGATTGCTCCGAGAAAAATGGTATTTTAGTACTAAAAAGGGGGGATTTTGTCCTCACTCACCGAAAAATCATCATTCTTAAACCCTTACACTAGCGAAGCCTGTCCTACTTTGTCCAGGTTTTCTTTCGGGGTTTAATTTAAGTGGACTCGCGCTCTCCCAGAATCGAACGTGCTTTCAGCCGTTGGAGTGTCAATTTGATTTAAGTAGAGCTCCTTCCCATTTTGAGTTAATAATGGCTGCCAGACTTACGATGTTGGATCGCAGTAATGCCTTGATTTTCTAAGACTTCACCGCGATCTACTACCGCATAGATTAAAAAGCGATCGCCTGATTCTAGCTGATTCTGTACCGTACATTCTAAATAAGCTAAAGCCTCTTCAATAACTAAGCAGCCGTTAGTAGCAGTTTTGGTAGTTAAATTGTAAAAGGAATCACTACTTTGATAAGAAAAGTTTTTTCTCACACTTCTGCCTTCATTGAGTATATTCAGGACAAATTTATCGCCTGGATTACTAATTAAATCCGCATTTTGTTCTTTAGCAACTGCAATCATCACCCCAGGAGGATTAAAAGTTGCTTGGGATACCCAAGAAGTGAGAACACCGTGATGATGATTATGATTACAAGTAGTTAAAACGCAGATAGAGCCTACAATTCTACCGACTGCTTGTTCGGTGCGATCGATCTGAGTTTCTGTTACAGCTTGGCGAGGAGTACGCAGTCTCTTAGTTTTTTTCAGTCTTTGAGTAAATTCTTGACCTGCTTGTTCGCATTCTTCTAAAGTATCAGCAGTGGGACTAAAACGCACGCGGATCGGTTCAAACCCGAAGCTATAATGAGCATCTCTTAGTTTATTTTCCAAAAGAGCAATCGCTTCGCCACTCCAACCATAAGAACCAAACACCCCTGCTAATTTTGTTTTTGCTGCCTTAGCTAACACAATCCCCAATGCTGTTTGAATTTGAGTTGGTGCATGACCACCTAATGTCGGCGAACCAATGATAAAACCATCACAAGCTTGAATTGCTTCGGTAATTTCTGCCGATGAAGCAAGTTCACAGTTGATTGATTCTACGGCTACTCCAGATTGTACCAATCCTCGTGTGATCGCATTAGCAATAGTTGCAGTACTACCATAGGCAGAAGCGTAGAGGAGAACTACTTGAAATTTTTTGCTGGCTTGTTGTTGACACCAGGCAAGATAATCGTAGCTAAAGCGACTGAGGCTATATTTAACCAATGAACCATGGGCAGGTGCGTATATTTTACTTTTCAAAGGTGCGAATTTGGCTAAAATAGCTTCTAACTGTTTGGTTTGGGAAGCATGAAGACAGTCAAAATAGAAACGGCGGTCAGAATCTAATTGTTTCCAATTATTATCAAAGATAGCTTCATCGCACAGATGAGCCCCAAAAAACTTATCGGTATAAAGAATTTTGCTTTGAGGATCGTAGGTACAGAATCCATCTACCCAACGGGGAGTAGTCGCGCTAATAAACTGTAGTTGATGTCCTTGTCCTAAATCTAAAGTATCATTATCTCTAACTACTCGAACTCGCGATTTCCATTCGGGAAACATCAAAGCACCCTTTAGAGCTTTAGCTGCTAGTTTAGAACAAATTATTTGAGCTTGAGGTGCGTATCCTGCGAGTACCTGTATAGTTGCCAGACGATTAGGATTAATATGCTGTAAGATGATGTAATCTAATTTTCGCCATTCATGGTGTGCTAATGCCTCCAGATAAATATTTGTAAAAGATTGTCCTGGCGGATCGATTAAAGCAATTTTATCTGCTTTAATCAGATAAGAATTAGAAGTTGTGCCTTTTTGTCGAGAATATTCAACTTCAAACTTCAATCTTTCCCAAGTACGCGATCGCAATACTTGAGTATTTATCCCAATTTCCGCTATTTGAACGTCTCGTGGTCTAACTGTAGATGGAATATTTGTTTGTATCATGATGGTTAATTATGGATGGTTGATGGTTGATGGTTAATCGTTTTTTGTTTGTATCGTTGGGATAGTTTTTGTTCTGGATTGACACCTTCAAAAGAGGGAGGTAGCCAAACTCTGACTATCAATAAAACAGCTAGAACTAATAGAAAAGAACAAGTAGCTAATACCTGACTACAAGGAATATCTAAAATCCCTTTGACAATGATTTCTCTTAAAACCGAAACCATGGAAACTTCCACCGCAACACCAATAGAAACTCGGCGTTCTTGGAGATAAATGATTAATAATCGAAATAGTTCAACTAAAATCAGCACAAACAGAATATCAGCCGTGACTCTCGTAAAGTTTAAAGGCGGTAGCAAAGACACAAACATCTCTCGTAACTGAAGTGTCATGAAGCCAAATAGACCGATACAAAGAGAGATAATAATTAATAATTAAGTCCTGGATAAATTCCAAAATTTTAATTACTCCACTGCTATTTAGCCATTTGTACCAAGGAGTTACTGACTTATTAAAAGGCTCATACATTATATTTAGCTAGCTATTGGTTCGGGGTTATTAGTTATTGGCATCTACTTCTGACTACATGGGAGAAAGGCCTTAGGCGCATTTAGTACTCCTTGATGACTTAATAATGATTCCCAACTTTGCGATGGTGAACTGCTGTTAAGACATCTATTTTGGCTACTCTGCCAGCCTGCGCGGTACTATATACAATCCAGTGATCGCTACACTCTAAGCGACTGCTAACTTCGCATTCAATATAAGCTAAGGAATCGGCAATAATCGGTGAACCATTATTAGCAGGTACGGTTTTAATTCCCTCAAATCTATCTGCGCCAGGGGGAAAACGTTTGAGAAAATGTCTGATTAAATGTTGATAATTTCCTTCTTCTAGGACATTCAACACAAAACGATCGCCAATGTGTAAGAAAGATTCAATTGCTCGATCTTTAGCCACCGCGATCGCAATTCCTAAGGGAGTTAAACTAGCCTGCATTACCCAAGATGCCACCATCGCACTGGAGATATCGCCTTTGGTAGCGGTAATAATATATAAGCCATTGCTAATTCTGCCCAAGGCTTTCTGTAAACTGTTATCGATCGCTTTAATTTGTTTAACAGTGCGATCTCTGGTTAACCACTGTCCTAAATCTGTACCAGCTTCATCGCAGACTTGATCGATAACTCGATTGGGAGATTCCTTGACTAAAATTGGGGGAAAGGCTTCGATTAATCCAATTTCCTGAAACTGATTGCGTAGAGGATAAACTGGCTCATCTTCAATCCCACCAGATTCAAATAAGGCGACAGCTTGTTTACTGTGTGCTGCTGCGAGTATGGTACTGAGAATTGCATGAGCTTCTTTATCGGATTGGGGTGGCATTCCAATGACTAAACCTGCTGCTTGGGTAACTAATTCCCTTACTTCTTGAGGTTCGGTATCATTCCAATCGACTAATTCTACGGCAACTCCTGTTTTGGTAATTCCATGAGCGATCGCTCTTGCTAGATAGTCACTATGACCATAGTCTTCAGCATAAAACAGCGCGACCAAAGTTTCAGTTTTAGTTTGTGCTTGACTCCATTGTTGATAGCGATCGACTAACTCGACACGATGATATTGTAGTAAAGGACCATGTCCCGTGGCGATCGTCCCTAATTCCAGTTTTTTCATTCTTTTAATGGCAGCTAGTACCGAACGAGCATTAGGCTTCATTAAACAGTCATAGTAATATTCAAAATCTGCCTCAATTAGTTCTAAATTCTCATCAAAAGTAGGCTCATCGCAATAGTGCATCCCAAAGGCATCGCAAGTATAGAGAATTTTAGTTTTGTAATCGTAAGTGAAAATTGTATCGGGCCAGTGTAAATTGGGAGCAGAAACAAATTCTAATTGATGGCCGTTTCCCAAATCCAGGCGATCGCCATTTTTGACAATCTGATGATTAAAAGGTTGATGCACCATGTCGGCTAAAAACTTAATCGCCACTTTCGCACCGACTAGCGTAACTTGAGGTGCTAACTCCAAGATATCTTTTACTAAACCACTGTGATCGGGTTCAGTATGGCTGATGATTAAATAGTCTAATTGCGCTGGATCGATTAAACCTGTTAATAACTCTAAATAAAGCTGACCAAACTTGGCGTGAGAAGTATCAACTAAAGCTAGTTTTTCACCCTGAATGATAAAGGAATTGTAGGTTGTGCCGTTTTGTAAGCCAAACTCAATATCAAAGCGATCGCGATCCCAATCAAGACAACGAATTGCAGTAGTTTCTGGTGCAATTTCGATAGTTTGTAGAGTTAGTCTAGCAGTAGATTTGGTGGTTTGATTTGTATTTGTGAATGCAACCATAAGTCAGTTATTCCTGGTTAAGTCTTTATAAATTTTTTAGGTGACAACAGTTAAAGTAAAATCCCTTGAAATGCCGAAGGAGTGTTCTACTTTCTACTCCTTGTTGATGCAATAGTTCAAAAATATAAGGTGCTCAAAAAAACTAACAGCAATCAGTTATTAGTTATTAGTTATTAGTTATTAGTCACAAGTCAAACGAAGGCGTGACAAAGGTCGGCAGATGGCAGAAGTTAAGTTACTCATCTTCTCACATATGATTCCTGATTACTATACTTGCTACTTGCTACTCCCTACTCTCCAAACAAATTAATATAGTTTACCCAATCGAAAACTGCTGTAATAGACGGGGCAGCAAAACAAAACATTACGCATTCACTAACACCGTTTTTGCGATCCTGAAAGTATCCTCATTAGGTATTTCAGCTCCAACGTTGATCGAGAGTTCGCATATATGACTGAAAAGCTGCATCTTGTACTGGAAGTATTAAGGCATCTCGATCCGAGTCATTATGATGAGAGTGCCAAAGTCCAGGAGGAGTTACAAAGACAGATCCCGACTTCCAGTAAACCCGCTCTCCATTGATAATGTTACCCTCGGCATCCAAAGATTTACCAACTAAAGTGTAAGCCGACTCAGGAGCATCAATCACTAAATCGAGTGCTACAGAGTTATGACGATGGGGTTTTTGTTCCGTTCCTCCAGGCAAATAAACCATTAATGCCCATAGAGTATGGGTTAAACTACGAGTCAATTGAGTTGCCTTATTCCCCAGAATTACACCAATTCTATTTCGTTTCCTTGCCCCTGGTTCTTGGGAAATTTGCTTTAATTCTGAGAGAAGGCGGCCGCCAGGATATAAACAAGGCTGAAAACGTGGTTTTGTGGCTTTTACTCCTAGATAATTAACTAATGCTTCGTCAGTTACCCAATAAATAGCAGTATCTTCACTTGCAGCATGAATTGCCCCACCACAACTGGGCAAAGTAAATAAATCACCTTTTGACCATCTTATCGTGCCGTATTCACTTTCTGTTTGCCCTCTACCTCTAATAACGTAGAAAAGTTGAGCCGTCGCAGGAGAAGTTGTCTTCAGACTTTGCTGGGGACGAATCCTTAAAAAATAAGCACTGATTACAGGACTAGTAGCAGGAGCAATAGATTGTATTTGTCGGGATAAATCTAGAGGGATAATCCTGGTAGCTCCTTGTTGATGAAGTTCCCCACCAAAAGTTGTGCAGGAAATTGCGGGAAGTTTGGGGGCAACAGCAGCGGAAAATTCATAATATAGAGTGTCAGCATCCCATTGAGTTATGGAGTTTGATTGAAGATTGATATTCTGAATCATCTTACTAATATTACTTGCTCAGATTTAGTTTCTGGTTAATGTGATCCTAACATAGATAAAAAGCTATTATTTTTTTTTTATCATAGTTTTTTATCTATAATTTTTATTGTTCACCAGAAGTAGGATAAGCGTTTCGAGTTAGATCGCTTCGTGTGTCAGTTTCGTTAGATATCTCCCAATTAAAGAGAACACAGTTATGTCAAGAGTGACAATTTTTTTGATTTTAACTATCTGTCATCTATTGCCTATCACTTAAACTGGTTAATATGCTCTGCGAAATCAAAAAAATGCTTTTTAGTTTCTTTCTTTATAATTACGTGTAATCTAATAATTTGTAAAATATTTATTCTTTACAATATTGATTAGCTCGACTTATGTAAATATAGAAAGATAATTATATAAACCAGCTCTTCATACCACCTAAGTCCTACAAATAAGAAATTGTTGACAGTTAAATAAGTAATTTCTTTGATAAAAATTGAACTTTTTTTAAATTTTAGAGTTACTATCTTTATATAGACACAAATCAATGCTTTTTCTTTTTTGATTTGCTTTCGTCTATGAACACAGCAAGAAGTTTTTCATAACTTTTGTTTTTTCAATTGTTTTTTCAATAGTAATTTAACCTAAGTGGCAGCCAGAAAACAGATAAACATAGCTGCCAGGAGATTTTATGAACCAGTTTTCACGTAGAAAATTTTTATATACCGCAGAGGTATGTGCTGCCAGTGCTATATTTCTTAAAGCTTGTGGGAATCCTCCCGAACCTGGGGGTGAAGCAAATACAGAAGAAGTAGAAACAGCTGATATTAGTCCCGAACAGATGCCTGAAACTACTAGATTTGAATCTATCTATTTTAAAAATACAAGGACACCATCATGAATAAGACAAAGGCGAAACCATCCACAGGCGAAGGGTGGGCTGTCCATGTTTACG
>JASJDX010000256.1 GCA_030064975.1 Pleurocapsa sp. MO_192.B19 | reverse complement strand
CTGAGAATGTCAGCAGTTTCTCCATAGCTCAAACGAAGTAATTCAGTGCCATCTTTCGCAACAACTTGCCCCGATCGCTGTTTTTCTCGTGCATATTGAAAATGGGTAACTAAATCATAGCCATATTTAAGTCTTTCTTCTTCGTCACAGGTAATACGATTGGTTTTACGAGCGATCGCATTATCCATTTCTAAGACTTGGGTGAGTTTGGCGGGATTCCCCTTATCGTCTTGAGATAGTTTTTGTCCGCACTTAGCACAAGTATTGCGGTGAAAATCTTCACCATTATGAAAATAACCACAGTGATGGCAAATAGCAATTTGATTATAAACCACTCCTTTGACTGGAATACGAGTTTTATTAATTTGAAATTTATTACCTTCATAGTAGAGAACATTAGTTGGTGCGAGTTCTCGAATAGCGATCGCTCTAGGGCGAGCAATAAATTCTCCTTTATCTCCTGCTCGAATATAGGCTCTGATAGGTAGTCTGGGGAAATTGAACCCTGGTAAGAAACCTTCTGAGGCAAAATAGCGGTAAGGATAAAAATCGAATTGACTCTTATTATTTCCTTGTGATTGACCTACTAATAAATCTTTTTGGCGTTTTGCTTCTTTTTCTAAGGCTTCTGCTTCTCTTCTTTCTTCTTTGGTCGTTTTGCCTTTACTATGACGGTCGATATTTTCTCTAGCTAGAGCTAGCTGATTATCCGCATCATAGTAAAGACTGCGCCAGCGATCGCAAGCTCGGTCAAAAGCATGAAAAGCATTATTTAGAGTATTTTTCAGCCATTCTTGGGAGTACCAACTGACTTTCTGTAAATCGATCTGACAGAAAGAGTCACTGAGAATGTTATGTAAATCGGTAAAACACTGTTGTAGAGCTTTTTCACTAAGTCTTAGTTGAGCTTGAATATCTTTTTTGATGGGATAGGGATAATCTTGTTCTAAATCCAAAATCTCATTCATGGAGTTCCCTAAATTTACTCCTGTATGAGAAAGCCACAGAGAATAAACGTGAGATTTAACTAAGTCTTGATTGGCTAGTTCTAATCTGGGAGGAACGACAACCCCTGCTACCATCTGTTGTTGACGCTGATAAAAATACTGGTCGTGGGGACTACCAGCAGCAGCATAGGTTACGACCAAAGCATTTTGACCGCCACGACCAGCCCTTCCGCTACGTTGAGCATAATTAGCAGGATTAGGGGGTACATTGCGTAAATGAACTACACTGAGGTCGGAAATATCAATCCCTAATTCCATTGTGGGTGAACAGAAGAGGGTGGATAGTTTACCTTGGCGAAATCTTTCTTCTCGATCTTTACGATTGTCATAATTTACTTGACCAGTATGTTCTCGTCCTTCCATGACTCTAATATTTTGAGCATTACTAGAGTAAAAGCTTTGGAAAAACTGGTTTGCTTTGCGTCCTGGGTCTTCTTTTCCTTGAAGACGCTTACTGGATAAGACATCTACAGCTAGGCGTTCTCTATGGCTGGTTTTCCAAACAACAGAATCAATTCTCAGTTGAATTTCACCTTTGTTGTTTTGCTTGAGATAACCACCATCTCGCAGGGTATTAATAATTGAATTTATTAGGTTTTGATATTCTGATTCGGTAAGGGGAGTAGTTAAGTTCGACCAAGCGCGATCGCTTTTAAGAAAACGTCCTATAGTTCCTCTACTGGTTAGTTTTACTTTGCTTTTACCTCGATCATTACTAGCTTCTAAAGTCGCCCATCTAGCCTGATGAAGTCTTTCTTCGTAGTCGAATTTCCATTGTTCCTTTAAAGATGATTGAGCAACATCTTCTTTGAATTTTTTTAAGTTTTCAGACTGGAGTAACTTGGCATCGATCGCTAACTGTTTACGAAGATAATCTAAAAAGGTTTTGATAACAGTGTATTTTTCTTGAGCAGTAGCTCCTAATAGAACTTGATGAGGATATTGTTGCCAAATATGATGATTGCTACAATCATTTTCTAGATTGTTATATTCAATTTCTAGTAAGCCACATTGCTCTAAATTAGGCTGAACAATACGCCAACCTCTGCGGAGGTCTTCATAGAGACGATATTTAATTAATTGCTCAAAAACTCTTCGATCTATTGCTGCCATTTCTTCTGCATACTCGCTTTGAGATAGATTCATTTGGCGAACCACCATTGCAGCTAATTCTGAATGAGTAAGTTGTTTATGAGATTGCAACGCGCCGTTAAGACTAGCTCTTAAGAAGCTGATTTGAACAAAATCGTTAAAGTGTCCTGCTTGAAGGGATGCGTCTTGACGGTTATCGGTGAAGCTCAGAATTTTTGCTGCATCGTCGGGAATACTTTCAATCTCTTTTAGTCTGGTGACAGAGGATAAAGCTAGTAAGGTTGTAGCGGTACTTCTGCCTTCACTGCTGAGACGAGCTAGTTTAGTATATTCGCTGGATTTTTTATCGTAAATAATTCCGCAATTGAGACAAGTCAAGAAGGGTTTGGGAATGTACCAAAAAGCTGTTGGTTTATCTACTTTAATATCGGCAACTGCACCTGTTTCAATAGTGCCATTTGGGTAAATATAGAGCTTTTGGGGAATGAATTTTTCGTATTCTTTTTTAACTGTTCTGCCGTAGCGTTTGGTTTCTTTAAACCAATTGTCGGGAAGTGAATCTAAATCGTCGTGACTCCATAAATCTGGTTCGTCTAGAGTTAAATAACCTTCTTCGATATCTTCATCGCTATCATTATCGATCGCGGTAGGTAATAAAGGAGTAATTTCATCTTTATCTGTGTTGTAGCGCACCGCATAATAATCCTGACCACATTCCCGACAGAACACTAAGGGAAATAATAAGCGATCGCCCGTTGTTTTATACTGCCCTTCTAAAGTTAATTCTCTTTTATCTTGAGCTTCTAAGGTGGCGTAAACGCTACCCCCTTGAGAAATAAACTGATGCAATCGGAAAGGTAGACCTTTATCTATTCGGCTACTCCAAAAGAACATTTGCTTGAGTGTTTCCGAACAGGTTTTAACTTCAATACCTGTAAGTTTTGCTAGTTCTTCACTTCCAACAGAAAGTGCAATAGGAGTTCTGCGGACTAAATGACCGTCTTCTTCGTCTAGTCCCAAGTTCATTTCAATCCATTTACTGAGGGGATGCTCTTTAAATGCTTCGGATGTTTGTTGTTCTTCGGTCGGTAAGCCATTTTTAAGAGTTTCTGTTAGTTCTGCTACTGTTGGATTGGCTCTCTTGATTGCTGGTTCGAGGGTTTCATCAATAATATTTTTGGGGCTTACTTCCACTCCAAAAAGCTTGCTGGCTACTTCTGCTACTGTAGTTTTACGGGAAGTGCGATCGCCCTTTGAACTTCTCCGTAATGCGATCTCTGTTCTTCTAAGTTTTCCAGGGGAATTACTAACTGATCTTTATTTTTGCACTGCTTCTTATTCTCTTTTTTGATCTGGGTTGCCAGTTTTTTATCATCGCCCGTCACGGCTTTATAGGCACTATCGGGAATACCTTCTTTGAGACAATCTAAATCCAATACCCCAACTAAAGAGTTACCGCACTTAATCCGATGATCCAGGAAACTAAAGGGTTTACCGCGATTGAATCCCTCGATCCACAATGCCACCTTACACAAATCTACTGCTAGGGGATTGAGATCGACTCCATAAATACAGTGCTGAATAACATCTCTGATAGCAGTGCGAATAGGTTCAACTCCTGGTTGTGCTTCCTCTGTGCGTACCTTGGCTAATTCCTTACCAATTCGTCTGGCTGCTGCAAGAAGGAAATGCCCCGAACCACAAGCAGGATCGCAGACAGTTAAACTTTTTAATGCTGCTTCTTGTTCGGTTTTAGTTTTAGCCTCTTTGAGTCTTTCTTCGATTACAGGTTCTAAAGCAGTTTTAATCAACTGTGCTACTAATTCTGGTGGAGTTTAGTAAGAACCAGTAGTTTTGCGATCGCTGCCAGTGACTAGTTTAAAATGATAATCTCCTTGTTGTTTTTCAAATTTAGGCGCAAAATCAAGTAGTAATTCGTATATACTACCCAACTCCTCAACGTCTAAAGCTGCATAGTTAATCCGTCGCAGTTGACCCTTATTCGTGTAAAGAGATAGGTTTTTAATACCTCGCAGTCAATCATAATTATCAATGCTGCACTGTTCTAAAGTTTCTAATACTGAAGAACCAAATAAATCTCCATTGAGAGGAGATAAGCCCAATAATTCCCCCCGCCAATTTTCATCGAACAAACGGAAAGTCATCAGTAAACCCTGCCATTTATCCTGAAACCCTTCCTTGCCATAGATAGGGCGTTCGGCTAAAGCTCTGAGGCGTTCAATACTGTAATATTCCGTGTATATCTTCGCTTTCTGCTCTTCATTACCGATTAACAGCATATTGCGCGATTCTGCCACCATCAAAAACAGCAGACGATAAATTAAAAGCAATAACTGACGGTAATAATCTTTTTCACACAATTCGCCCTGAGCAACTTTATCCCGAAGAAATTGATTCTTGTGGTGTTGTAAAAAGCCCGTACCCAATATTTTGAGAGCTTCTTCTACCCCATCTCTCAGGCGATCGCGTACTCTACCCCCTTGCTGTAAAGTCTGCTGGTGATAGAACTCTAATAGGCATTTATCACAATCATCCATACCTTCTGGCAAACGGGTACGATGAAACAAGCGATAAAATAAACCAAACTCGGAATAGTTTTCATTCTGGAGAATTTGCTCTAGATCGAACTCGATATAAGACAAACGAGTCATTAAAGAACAATCTCTCAATAACCGCCACTGCAAACCATTAGTAATGACACCCCACAAATGCTCTGTACAGTTAAGATATTCCTGCATCAAAGCATGGGCTGATAGTCTCGGCGTTCCCGCCCTTTGCTCTAACTTAAGACTACTCCCAATAATATGTACTGGTGGTTTATCTTCGCCTGGTTCGGCACGATGGGAAATAGCAAAAGTTTGTCCTTCCACTATCTCTGCTTTGGCTTGATACGTTGGTTCGTAATCCAGTAATTTCAAGAGACGAACCGCCCAAATTTCTCTAGTGGTAGAGGTAGCTGTATCGGTTTTATCTTGAGCTAGTTTGACTTGAAACTCAGTCCAATAGGCTTTAGCATAACCCCAGGCGATCGCGATTTCATCTTCTAACTTCTGGCTTTTTTCTAATTTAAAATCGGGAGAAGTTTGACCTTTAAAATCCCCAGAAATAAGTTCTGTAGTTAGGTCAAAACCAATCAAATTACCTTCGATTTGATATGCAGTAGCAGTATTCATAATCTTTACAACTTATTGCTTATTACTTTCTAGACAGGCTGTAACCAATAAACTCCTAAAATATCCATTGGTAATTGAGGATCGACCTTCACCGTTCCTTCCTTGGTGATGGCTCTGACTCGCTGATAGGATTCTTGTAAGACTTCCGCCCTGGAAAATGCGATCGCTTTTAGTTCTGTTTCCAAATCTGGCAAGCTAGCAACAACTCTTTCCAGCGTGGCTTGCATTCTGACCAAGGGATAATCATCTTTAGGCTCTACTTGTTGCCAGAGAGCGATCGCTTCTTCTTCTGATAACCATTGAGGATTAATAGGAGAACCCGTAAAAGCCCTTATCAAACATTCTTCTGCCAGTAAATCTTGATTTCTAGGACTGGATAATAAATGGCGTAAGCGAAGCAGTAAAATTGTGGTTGGTTTATCTACCGCATCAGTAACGGTAAAACCACATCGAGAAGCTACAGGAGATTCAGTATTAGTTAGAGCTTGTTCTAATAAATATCTTGATAATCCTTCGACAAGGGGATGATTGCGCCCGATATATTCCACTCCTTCTGGTGCGGGAGAATCAAAAGTAAGTAAACGGGATTCCGAACCAAAGATAAACTTAAGTTTTTCGGGAATACTAGATAATAACCAGCCCTGTTTCTTTTTCACTAAAGGACAATTTAATCTCGCACAAGCATTTCTGACAAACTCTTTAACATCATCTTGACCGCCTAAAATGTGATCGCTTTCTTCTAATTCCTGCTTTATTTCTTCTGGTTTAATCGCTCTTTGAGCAAAGCGGGTACGATTTTGTTTTTCCCTTTCTTTTGCTCTGTCCCAACTTTGATGTACTTCCACAATAGGAGCATCATTAACCACCAAATCTAAGGTCAATTGCTCTGCTTCGGGAGGAAATAAAGATAATTGTTTAACTTCCGTTACCTTGTCAAACAGAGATTTAAATACAGCTTCTTGTACAGAATTACTCTCCATTGGGACAGGAACGCTAATGCCCAATGCCCTGTGAATTTCATTAGCCTTACGGATTAAAACATCTAATACTGCCCCGTCTATGGGATTATCTTTGCCATAAAGAACTATACATTTTACTTTTGTAGCTGTTTGTCCGTATCTATCGACCCTTCCTTCTCTTTGTTCGAGGCGATTGGGATTCCAGGGGAGATCGTAATGAATGACAGCAGAAAAATGGTCTTGTAAGTTAACCCCTTCACTTAAACAATCCGTAGCTACCATGATCCTTTGAGGGTAATCTTTTAATTCTTGCAGTCGAATTTCTCTTTCTTCTTCCGATTGTTCGCCCGTAATGGCAATTACTCTGGTAGTGTTGTTTTTCTTAGTTTCATACTTATCTTTTAGAGCTTCTGCGACGTAGTTAGCTGTAGCAATATAACGACACCAAATAATTGGTTTGTATCCTTCTTCCAGTAGATCTCTAACTAAGCCAATAACCTGCTGTAATTTACTGTCTTGCTTGCCTTTAAGCTTTTCTGCTTGTTTGACAAAATCTCTTAATTTTCTTTTCTGTGATTCACTATAAGTTTGCTGTACTTGTTCCACTACCGAAGTAGGATTGATATCGATCGCTTTTTCGGTTTCCGTCTCATCATAAACATAGGTAGCGGATAACTCTTCATCCAATTCCCCTACAACTTCCGTATCTTTTATTTTCCCTAGTTGTCGAGATAAAGTAGCCACGGCAGCAGCAGGAGAAGACATGACACAGCGAATAATCGCTAAAGCCGACCAATAACGCCCCCGCTTTTGCGCGTAACTCAGACTATTATTTTCTTCTTTTATCAGTCCCCGCGCCAAATTATAAACTTGCTCGAATAATTTCCGATATTCTGAAGACAACTGATAAGCAGATTCTAAAGACTCTCTTTCGGGAAAAGGAGTTTCTTTATCCATCCATTGACGCACATCCGCACGACGACGCTGTACGAAATGACGGGCTAATTCTTTTCTTTGCTTCTCTGGAAGATTATCTAAATCTAGATTGGTAAATTCTGGATTTATTAAGCCTAATAACGATAAAAATGATTGAGAAATACCACTGTGAGGAGTTGCGGTTAATAAGACTAAATGACGATCTTGTTTTTGCGATATCTGTTGGACTAATTGATATCTTTGTTGTTTGGTCGTTCCTCTATCATCTCGATTACTGGCAGTATGGGCTTCATCTACGATTACTAAATCGGGACAATGGGCTAAAAAACTCGACCTACGGCGATCGCTTTTGGCGTAATCCAAACTGACGATAATATGGGGATAATAGCTAAAAATATGACTGCTATTGGATGGTAAATTACGTTCTAGCTTGGCAACCGTACCAGAGCGAATTACCACCGCATTTATATTAAATTTCTGTTTTAATTCCTTTTGCCATTGATCGCATAAAGCTGGAGGACACAATATTCCCAAACGTTTAATTTCCCCCCGATCCAGCATTTCACGGGCAATCAAACCAGCTTCGATGGTTTTACCAATCCCCACATCATCGGCAATTAATAGTCTAATTGTTTCTAACCGCAACGCCATTAAAAGAGGTACGATTTGATAGGGACGAGGCGTTACGCTCAGACGACCCAAACACCTAAAAGAGTTAGCCCCATTCCGCAAACTTAATTTAGCAGCATTTAGTAATAACTTTCCCGCAGTATGATCTTGTATATTATTCTGCCAATTGGGTAAGGGAAACCGAGCCGAATCAATTTTATTAAATTCACTTTCTAGATCGGTAAATATGCCACAAATTTCCGCTTCGTTACCTGAAAGTGGACGCAAACGTATAATCTTATTTATGTCTGAGGGCAAAACTACCCATTGGCGATCGCGGCAAGCTACAATCGACCCTGGAATATATGCGGTTGTCATAAAGATTAGATATGTAAATAAATCTGAGTTTTAAGTTTGATATTTTTGGAATAACTCTTGTCCCCGCTCTTCTAATGAAGACAGCATTAATACAATCAGCTTTAATGCCATTGGAGAGGGTTTCCTATGTCCTTTTTCCCAACGATTAACAGTTGAAAAAACCACACCACATTCGGAAGCGAACTCTTCTTGAGTTTGTTCCATCTCTTGACGTAATTGTTTGATCAGTAGACCGATGTTAGGCTGTGGCATTCGTTTTAATTGACTTAATGCCACTTTCGAGGACACAGGTGGCGAACTTGTCTCGTCACCTTGAGATGTCCGTTTAGTCATATCTATTGTTGATTCTTTAGCAGATGCTATATAAGTCGATCACTATTGTGTATATGAAGAAAATATAAAGGTGCGATCGAAATCACCTGAGGCTGTGATTCGATCCATTGACAAAAATAAAAATTACAATTAAGAAGGTTTTTGAAACTCACCGATACTTGAAAAAGGCAAACGACAACGATGACAACAGCCAAATTCCCATAAAGCAGGAGATTTAAACTTGGCTCGACAATTAGGACATTTAGAAATGAGTTTTAATTTGTGGCGATCGCATTTCCAAACTGACTTATATTGCCATTGCATACGATGAAATGGGACTTCCTCATAACAAGCACCACATAAACGAATTGGCTCACATTTCATTCCTATTCCCTGTGGTGGGAGCATATCCCGTAACCTAAAACTATCCACTCCAACAATCTTAGCTAAAGCCTGAAACTGCTCATGTGTCGGAAAAGGGTTCAGGTGAAATCTTTCCCAACGAGCCACTACACCACCCATACCAGCTAGATCGCCCAATGCACTTGGAGAAAGATAATTTTGCCTCCTGAATCTCCCCAAAAAATGACTCAAACTTTCTTCGTCATAAGATTCAACAGGAAATAACCAAGGTTCAGCCTCATTAGTATCGTTCATGAATACTCCCTAGCTATCTCTTTAAGAATCTTGTGATCGACTTTTTTATGTCCCTGAGACAGAGATGCGATCGCTGCTTCTCGTAAAACCTCATCAAGCCTACCGATATAGCCTTGTGTTGCTTCCAAAAGAATTGTTAAAAATCCTTTAGTAGTATTGAGCATCTTTCTCTGCATCTTTGGGACGTTCTTGAACATCAGAGCCAGTATAGCCAGGAAGAGTCGAGAACAAAGACTGATTCAAAGTCTTAAAAGGACGCTCGACAATCCCTCCCTCTGAAGGACGATCTCTTAACTTACGAACTATACCTAATTGTGTGGCAATTTCTTCTAAGTGATTGGAACGAAAATCTTTTCCTCCATCAGTAAATAAACATTCTGGCAAACCAAAAGTTCCCCAATCACAATGTAGTTGAAAATCTGGACTATAATTTTTGGGCAAAATACTATGGCGCAATGCCAAAGCTACAACTAGAGAACTCGGTGCATCAAAACCCAAATTTATTCCCATCACACAACGAGAATAGCTATCGATTACAGTTGTTAACCAAGGACGACCAATTAATTCACCATGTCGATCTACCAGCAAAACATCTACACGAGTATGATCGCACTGCCAAACTTGATTGCTGTGATTGATATTAATATCTTGGCCATCGCGAGTTTTGACCGATAATGCTGTCCCTTGCCACCCAGGAGAACGAATACTTTTTTCTTGTTTCTGCTGAATAGGTTTGACGACTCTTAATACAGTTTTATAGCTGGGAGGCTTATCGTCTCCAATTTCTGCTGCTTTAGCTTTCACTCTCAAAGCAACTTGCTTGGGACTCATTCTCTTACTGCCTTTATTTCCCTGTTTATAGGTTTTGAGAATAAACTCTTGCCAAAACTGACTAATCCGATGATTTCCTTTATCTGCCCTGCTTGTAAAAACTAAAGCCGTTAATCCTTGCTCCTGATACTTCTTAAATAATCTTTGTACTGAACGAACTGAGATACCAAGTTTTTTCGCTCCTGCTCTCAATCTATCTCCGTAAGTAACGCGATCGCATGGTTCGAGCAGACTTTGAATTACCTCTAATCTCGCTTTTGCTTTTCCCTCTAACTCCGAGGTGACAACGATCTCTTGTTGCGTTTCCAAATCGTCTTCGAGCGATCTTGGAATTACTTCGGGAGTGTTTTCTTTATTCATTTTATTAAAATAATTTGTTTTAAAAATACATGATGTAATTCTATAGCAAATAAAAAAGTGACGCGCATTTTGTCACTTTTCTTTAAATCCAAATTTTCAACAAATGACATTTATTTTGTCATTATTCCCCAACACGACAGTTGATTTGTCACCAATTTAGCTCGGCTAATATTTCAATAAAATCGTTATAATGACCAATTTATAAAGCTTTTGTCCAAGCGACAATATTTTGTCATCATGTCATTTAATTAGTCACTGTACATAAAGCCTCATCCTTGAGGCTTTTCACATCAACCCCTGCTTCTCAAAAGCGTTGCTTTACTCAAATCTTACTCAATTCTGAATATAGGGCAACCCGCTAGGGAAGTAAACGGGATACATACATACCCCAGTTTTATAAACAGTCAAACTAGTAAGCAATAAAAAAAGACGGCGATTATACCGTCAATTATCTATTCTGTCAAATCAGCTATTTAACCTGTTGAGCGACTTACAATCTAGCGGTCTTCAATTTCTCTAAAGCTAGGTCTATCTGCTTCTCAATTACATTTAGCTTGGCTGATAATCCATTTAGGGTACTTGTACTAGCATCACTTCCTACCCGTTCAATATTGAGCATATCAGCTCCTTTGACTATCAATCGGTCTAAAGCACTGCTAATTGATAAGTCCTCTTCTATGGCTAACCTATGCACTATTCCGTAGGTTGCTCCTTAGCTTTTAGTGATCGATACTATGCCATAACCAACGTTTTTGAGCTTAAACAAGAAGTATTGATACAATACCAAGGAATCTTACAAAAATGTAGCGCAATTAATTTAAAATTTGATCAGAAAATTTAGATTACTCTTTGATGGGAGGATAATGAGCTGTGAGAATTAAAGGTGTACTTTCTCTAATTACTTGTTTAGCGTTATTTGCCTGTGAAGGAGAACTGTATCGAGAAGAATTATCGAGTCGACGTGAGCCAGAAAAATCCTTTACCGAATTTTCTTCGGTAGAAGAAGTTCTAGGTAATACCACCAGTTTTGCAGATTGTTTGGAGCAAACCGAATTTGAAACCATAAATAGCTCCACTTATGAAGATTGGATGGCAAGCCGACAGCTTTGCGCTGTAGCTTGTGAAATGTCAGATGATCCAAAACTTTGCCCTGATACTTATCTCAATCAAGATGATGAGTTACTTAGTTGCGAGGAATATATGGAGGGTACCCGTCGTATTAATGAAGAACTTAATGAAAAACGCAAAGTTTTAGCATCTGAATGTCAGAAAGCACTATTTAAAGGTAGGGATCTTGTTACTCAAAATGTTTCACAGCCCACATTTCCTTTATCAGACTGCATAACTTATTGGCTTCGCTTCGATGTTCCTAGAGAACGCTTGGAAGAATTTACTAACTGCGACGTTGATACCCGTTACATCAAGAGTGGATCTTTTGACGATTGTTTGCGAGAGGATCGCTCCGTATTGGGAGGGGTTGAGGAACACTCAAAGATGATGCTTATATGTTGGCAAACAATAGAAGACGAAGAGAAAAGTTGCCGAAATTTAAAGGAGCTTAGGCCATCCGATATTACAGACGAGGATTTAGCCAAACTAGAGCAAAGTTGTGTATAATCCTTTTTTATCTCTTCATGATCGTGTATTTTTTTATCATGGGATTTACCTTTAGTACTAGAAATCAGTACTAAGATTAGTTCTGATAATTCAGAAAGAAGCTGGAAGCTAAGAAATAGCTGGAATCCCCAGAAAATCAAGATGAAAATGCTCACTCAGTAAAGTGAGTAAATCAGATTCACGCCTTAATTGACGCATAATCTGAGTGAGAGAAAGATGACGGAAACCAGAACGATATTGAAAAGAAGTGAAGCATAGATAAGCCATAATCTTAATTAATAAGCCAGTGTAGAGACCATCCCCTCGAAGTCGCATCAACCCGATAGCCAGCAAGGATTTCAAGATTTTCCCAAACTGTTCAATAAGATTATGAGCCAGCCAAATCCGCCACCTGCAGAACACTACGCAAAGAATTACTGCTGAAATCCATCAAGTAGAAGGCACGAGTGGTACTTTTGCGAAAAAATAACAGATTAACTCTTCCGAAAGTTGGATTGCTCAGGGTTTTCCGTTGTGCAGGAACATTAATTCCCCAGTGTGTAGAATCATATTCAATCTCTTTTTTCCATTGAGATGCTGTTTTTTTGACTGACCCATCATTAAAAACATAATTGCTTTTACCGACCACCACAATGTTAGTAAACCCAAGTTCATGTAATTCTTGTTTAAGAGGATCAGAAACATACCAGGAATCCATAGTGATGGGAATAGTTGTAATATCTAGATCATGCTTCTTAAATTCTTCTTTTAATTTGGTCAACATTGAGAGTAATAAACTTGGTTTATCTGTATTTTTTCGACCTTGTTTAGAGCAAAATAATAAATTGATTGGTATAGCTTTGCCGTTAATTGTTAATACTATACCTAGCATATTTTGTCCATTAACTACTTTTTTCCAGCGACCACGTTTGCCTACTCCAGGTACAACGTAGTCGTTTTCCTACTCTATCAATTACACTGTCATCCACGGCGAGGGTAATATTAGCTCTTGATTGGCTAGCTGCACTTTTTTTTTGACTTCTTTTATCTGTTCTACTGCTTGATAAACCATCATTTTGAGGAGAACTTTTTTGAGTCTATATAGACTCCATTTTGAGATTTCGACCTAGTTTTTTTGAGGTTGAATGTCTAGATAATCTGCCCACTGCTTGGGATTGTAGCATCCATAGGCATGACTAATGGCTAATGCCATGATTACTTCAAAGGCTTCTAAATTGCTGGAGCGGAATTCTTGACTAAATCTGATGAAGAAACTTTGGATTATGTCCGAGATTTCGGTTCTCATTCTGGTTCTTGTCGCTTTGGAGGAGCATTTTCATCAGATTATATGCCTTTATCCCTCTGTAATTCAGCCTTTTCGTCTTTTTCAGAATTGTCAGTAATTAACGGTTGACAAAGAACAGGAAAATTGACGAGCGACCCCGCGCCGACGCAAGGCGCAAGGGAATGCGCTCGTCGTGACTGAATTAGCAATAAAACAAAGTTCGTGAGCTTGCTCGTGTAGTTGTTGCGCTAATTCTAAATTATTCTCGGTAGTAATAGCAATTTCTGGCTTTAGTATAACTTCAGCAAATCTTCCGCCACCAGCTTCAGTTTCGGTCATCTTGCCAATAGGGCGATCGCAATATTTAGTAACAATAATCCCAGCCTCGGCACATAAATGCAAATACCAGAGCATATGGCAACTAGAGAGAGAAGCAATTAATAGTTCTTCAGGATTATATTTAGTGCGATCGCCACGAAAAGTAGGATCGGATGGGGTGAGCGAAAAAAGATGTGGGGAAGGCAAGCTATGTTAGCGTATATTTTACGATAACATAAGTCAGACCCAATTAAACCTTCGACTCCTGACAACAGAAAATGAATAACTAGAGAGTCAATTCTGTCCCAAATAAATGAAACACTCTCTTCATTACCAGACTGGAATAATTTGTCCGAGTTTGTCACGGAATTTCATGCTATTTGGCTAAAATTAGGTAATTTTGTCCAACAACAATTAGTACAAGCACGTATTGAAGAAAAAGAACAGTTATACTCTACTCCGAGAACAAAATGGTCGAAAAGGTACTATACACCAT